>WAMX01000090.1 GCA_015522095.1 Nanobdellati archaeon
AGCCTTCCCGGCCTGGACGACAACCTGCTCATACCTCCTGCCGTCCTTCTGGCAGGTGCCATCCTGTAATTGTTTTTTAATCACCACCCTTCCCCTTAATGTGCCCGCCAACCTGACCCCTGAGTTCAACAAGAAGTACCGGGAGTACAAGGATGCCCGAAGCACCGCGCAGAAAATCCGCCTGCTCAGGGAGCTCATAGGCCTTGCCCCCAAGCATAAGGGGACCGAGAACCTGCTTGCACAGCTCAAGCGCACCCTTGCCCGGCTCGAGGACAGGCAGGAGGCCGAGCGGAAGGCGAAGAAGCGCGGCCCGAGGGGCATAAAGAAGGTCGCGCCGCTGGTTGTGATAGTGGGTCCACCAAATTCCGGCAAGACCACTCTTTTCAGGCAGTTCACGGGCAAGGGCGAGCCAAAACCCTGGCCCTTCTCCACGCAGGACTTTGACACCGCCATAGGCCTCATTGGCGATGCGCGCATACAGTTCATCGACTGCCCGAGCTTTGACTTCAGCTATGCCAACAACGCGGACGTGCTTCTCTTCACAGCTCCTCTCGAGGAGGTGGAGCAAAAGTTCCCCTCAAAGGAGCGCGTTTACGCGGAGGGAAAGGACCCGGATGACCTGAGGCGGGAAATCTGGGAGAAGCTCGGGCTGGTGCGCATTTACACGGAGGACGGCGATGAGCCCCTTCTCCTGAAGAGGGGCGCCACCATGAAGGACGCCGCCGGGCAGATACATCACAGCCTTGTCAGGGGGTTTGAGTGGGCGAGGGTCACCCGCGGGGGAAAAACCTTCAAGGTCGGGCTGGATTTCCCCCTCGAGGAGGGAGACATAATCTGGATAAAGGGCAGGTAATCACGGGCTCAGTATGTAGCTGGGTATCTCGTCCATGGTTTCCCATTCCTCTATCTTCCCGTCGCCGTTTATCACAACCCTGTAATACTTGCCTTCCTTGTCCTTCAGGTACACCGCCCAGTGCTTGAACTCCTTCTTGCTCGCGACGAGCTTCGTGCCCTTCCCCGTGACCTTCTTCACGTGCTCCTTTGCAAGCTTCTCAGCCTGCTCCACGCTCAGCCCAAACCGGACGCGCTCTATGTATTTCCGCCGCTCATCCTCTATGGACAGGAGCTTCTCCTTCTTCCACGTGCGGTAGAGCTGGTCAACTATTATCCCGACCGCTCCCGCAACGAGCAGCAGCGTCCCCACCTTTATGTAGGTCTGGACCCATGCGGCAAAGGGCGCCAGGAAGCCAACCTGGCTCGAGAAGTTCGCCAGGAAGAGCAGCAGCGTCCCCGCGACTATGAAGAGCACGGATAGCCCCATTATTCCCTTGTCGCGGAACCAGCGCCCGCCCTTGCGGAGGCGGATGCTGAGCCACATGAAAAGGAAGAATGCCAGCACAATTGTAAGCACGGTCTCTATGGCAATCACAGAATTCCTCCCTCCAGTAGGATATAAACTTTATCCGAAGAGCCTGCCAAGCACGCGGGAGAGGAAACCCTTCCGCGGGGGCACGTAATCCACATCTCCTATCACAGAGGCGACCTCGATTATCGCCTGGACTCCCGGGCTTGTCGGGCTGGACACCACGGCCGGCACGCCATACCCGAGCGCCCTCCTTATCCGCTCATCCTCCGGCACCACTCCCAGCAGCGGCGTCCCCTTCAGGAAGCCCTCCGCCTCCTCCGGGTGGAGCTCGTAGTCATATCCGCGGTAGAAGTTCAGCACAAGCCCGACGACGCTTGCCTTTGCCCCCGTGAGCAGCTCCCTCGTCCTCTTTGCCTCCAGCATGCCGGAAACGGTGGGCGTCCCGACAACTATGCAGTGCTCGACGCCGCGGATTATCCCCCGCGTTTCCTTCCCCAGCCACGGCGGGGTGTCCACGAATATGAAGTCGTAATCATCCTTCACGGACTTCACGAGCTTCTGGAAGTTCTTGAATGTCGAGGTCTGCTTGTCGGGCGTGAAGGGCCCGGGGATGATGTCTATCCCCGTGCGCGGGTCCTTGTAGATTGTCTTCTTCGGGGGAAGCTTTCCGGACAGCATATCCTTTATGTGGACGGGGGGGTTGAGCAGCCCAAAGTGGCTGGACAGGTCAGCCCCGAGGATGTGCGTGTCCACAAGCAGGACATCAAATCCGAACTCATGCTTCAGCGTGGCGCCAATATTGGCAGTCATTGTGGTCTTCCCCACGCCGCCCTTGGTGGAGAAGAAGCCATATACCTCTCCCACATCTACTCCTATGCCTGCCGCTTTAAATTATATTATGCTCACTCCTGCGAAGTTAGGGCAGCTTTTATGAGCCCGGTGAAGAGCGGGTGTGGCCTGAGCGGCCTGCTCTTGAACTCGGGGTGGAACTGCACGCCAATGAAGAACTGTCCCGGCAGCTCCAGAACCTCAACGGTGCCGTCAGAGGGCGCCACGCCCGTGAACTTCATTCCTCCCCTCTCAAGTCTCTCAATGTAGTCCGGGTTCAGCCCGTACCTGTGGCGGTGGCGCTCGCTTATCCTGGTGGTGCCGTAAAGCTCCGCGGTTCTGCTCCCTTTCTCAAGGTTTACCTCAATCGCTCCCAGCCTCATTGTCCCGCCCATCACATCCTGCCTTGCCTCCCAGTGCGGGATTATGACGGGCTCGGGAGTGCCGGGGTCGAACTCGGTGCTGTTGGCATCCATTCCCAGCGAGCGGGCAAACTCCACCACTGCCAGCTGGAACCCGAGGCAGAGCCCGAGCCAGGGGAGCCTGCGCTCCCTCGCCCACCTTATGGCTCGCACCTTTCCCTCTGTCCCCCGCGAGCCAAATCCTCCCGGAGTTATGAGGGCATCCAGCCCCTCAAGCTCACCGTCCCTGAACCGCTCCGCGTCAAGCCAGGCTATCTCTGGCACCGCACCCAGCTTCGCCCCCGCATGCCTTATGGCCTCCACGAGGCTTAGGTATGTGTCGCCGTGGGAGTACTTCCCCACTATCCCTATCCTGACCCGCCTGTCCGCATTCAGGGAACCCACGAACCCCTCCCACTCCCGCATATCCGGCTCCCTGGCCTTCATGCCAAACTTCTCCTGTATCAGCCGGTGTATGCCTTCCCTCTGGAGGTGGAGCGGGAGCTCATACACGCTTTTCATTGTGGGGTCGCTTATGACCGCCTCCTTCTCGACATCGCAGAAAAGCGATATCTTGTCCTTGGTCTTCTCCCACAGGGGCTTCTCACACCGCCCCACAATAATCTCGGGCAGGAGCCCTGCCCTGCGCAGCGTTATTATGCTGTGCTGGGTGGGCTTTGTCTTCTGGTCTATCCCGGACAGCGGGACATGGACTATATGGACGTTCACGACCTCTGATTCTCTCTTTAGCTGCCTTATTGCCTCGAGGAATATCTGCCCTTCAATGTCTCCCACCGTTCCCCCAACTTCCACCACAAGGAAATCCTTTCCCTCTCCAAGCCTCGCAATTTTTTCCTTGATGTGCCCCGTCACGTGCGGCACGAGCTGAACCGTCTTCCCGAGAAATGCCCCCTTCCTTTCCTTCTCAATTACCTCCTTGAACACCTTGCCCGTGGTTATGTTGTGGTCCTTCCCCAGGGGTTCCCTGAGGAATCGCTCGTAATGCCCGAAGTCCAGATCTACCTCCCCTCCATCCTCAAGGACAAAGACCTCCCCGTGCTCGAAGGGGCTCATTGTTCCCGCATCCACATTCAGGTAGGGATCTATCTTGGCGATTGAAACCCTGTACCCGCAGGACTTCAGAAGGTTTGCAATGCTCGCGGCCAGTATTCCCTTGCCGAGGCCGCTCATGACCCCTCCCGTCACCACCACAAACTTACTGCTCGTATGTGATGAACGCATATTCTCCCCTTTCAACTCTTGCAACCTCCTTCCACTCCTCTCCAACCTCCGGGAATTTCACATCGCCCGAGACCTTCCGGCGGACCAGCGTTATCTCGAGCCTGTCCGCATACTCCATAGCCTGCCGGTATATTTCTCCGCCCCCTATTATGTATATTTTCCTGTAGTCGATGCCCTCTTCCAGCGGCTCCCCGCTTTCCGCCATCATTATTGCGTGCTCGAGTGATCTCGAGACCACGGCTCCCGGCGCCCTGTACCCCCTCTGCCGCGTCACAACATAGTTCAGCCGCCCATCCAGAGGCTTCCTGGGCAGGGATTCCCACGTCTTCCTCCCCATTATCACCGGGTGGCCCATCGTGAGCTCCCTGAAGCGCCGCAGGTCTTCCGGAATGCTCCACGGTATCTTTCCCCCCTTGCCAATATACCCATCCTCAGATACTGCCGCAATCACCACAATCATACTGCCACCTCAAATTTTATGTGCGGGTGATGCCTGTAATTGAGCAGCCGGGTATCCGTGTATTTCCAGTCAAATATTGATGTGAACCGGGGGGTTTCTATTCTCGGGAGGGGGTATGGCTCCCTGGAAAGCTGCTCCCTTGCACCCTCTATGTGGTTCACATATATGTGCGTGTCCCCCAGAAATCCAACCAGCTGCCCTTCCTTCAGGCCGCTTTCCTTTGCGAGCAGGTGGAGCAGCGTGGCATAGCTTGCAATGTTGAAGGGCAGCCCGAGCATCACATCCACGGAGCGCTGGTTCCACAAGAGGTTGAGCTTCCCGTCAATCACGGTTACCTGAAACCCATAGTGGCAGGGGGGCAGTGCCATCTTGCTTATGTACGGTGGGTTCCAGGCACTCACCATGAGGCGGCGGTTGTTTGGGTCCGTTTTCAGCCTGTCCACGAGCCACGCCAGCTGGTCAAACCCCTGACCCCTGTAGTCCCTGTCCCATCCCCTGTATTCCGCCCCAAAATGCCTCCACTGGAACCCGTATATCGGTCCGAGGTCCCTTTCCTCCATCATCTTCCTTCTGGTCTCGGGGTCGTGCCCGTATGGCACCTTTTCAGGGGAGCACCACTCGTCCCATATGTGGTTTCCCCTTTCCTGAAGCCATCGCTTGTCTGTCAGCCCCTTTATGAAAAATTCAAGCTCCGATGTGACGAGGCGGTAGGGCATCTTCTTGGTGGTGAGCAGGGGAAAGCCCTCCGACATGTCGTGCCTGAAAACCTCCCCCGCAATTGCAAGCGTATCCACTCCCGTGCGGTTTTCCTTTCTCGCACCCTTCCTGAGCACACGATCAATGATTCGCAGATACTCCTTCACTTCACTCCCTCCACGTGTAATGTACCTCCTGGAACCCTTCCCTGAATTCCACAACCCTCTCCCTCACTTTCTCTGGAGGCACTCCCTTCACGACAACGGATATTATGAACTCCGCTATCTGTCTCATCTCCTCTTCCTTCATTCCAAAGCGGGTCATCTCCTGCACGCCAATCCTTATTCCGCTCGGATTGTCCAGCGTGCTCCGCGTTATCCTGTCCCAGGGGAGGAGGTTTTTGTTCAGAACTATGTTTGCCTTCTCCAGCTCCCCGGCAACCTTCTTTCCCCCTCCCATCTCAGCGACATCCACCACCACCTGGTGGCTTTCCGTGTAACCCCTTGACTCCCCGCAGACCTTCATTTCGCTGGCGAGCGCTTCCGCGAGTGCCCTGGCATTTCTCAGTATCTGGGTGGCGTACGCTTCGCCAAACTCCTCCATCTCAAGCCCTGCCATGAGCAGTGCGGGTATCCTGTGGAGGTGGTGGTTGCTCAGAATCCTCGGGAAGACCGACCGCTGCACCTCTTCCCAGTCCTCATTGTTCCCCAGCAGAATCCCCCCCTGCGGGCCGGGGAAGGTCTTGTGTGTGGAGCTTGTTATCATCTCCGCCCCCTCCTTCAGGGGCTGCTGGAATTTCCCAGCAAATATCAGCCCGAAGACGTGCGCAGCATCGTATATCAGCCTGCACCCGACCTCCCTGCAGGCCTCGGCTATGCCCTCTATGTCCAGCGGGAAGGGAATCAGGGACGCCCCAACTATCGCGAGCCTGGGACGCGCGTGCGTGATTATCTTTGAGGACAGGTCCGCGTCAATCCTGAACTCCTCTCCGTCGAATGCCAGCTTTATGGGGTTGAGCCCCAGTATTCCCCCTGCGACCCCTCCGCGCTGGTGGCTCGAATGCGCCCCTGCCGGAACGGACAGCGACGCGATTACGTCCCCCGGTTTCGCGAAAGCCCTCATGGCTGCCATGTTTGCTATTGCCCCTGATATCGGGCGCACATCCGCGTGCTTCACCCCAAAATGCCTTTCGAAAAATTTGTTCGCGGCATCCTCAAGCTCATCTATGTATTCCGTCCCCTGATAGTACCTGTTATACGGCGTCCCCTCCGCATACCTGTGGGAAAAGTCGCTGTGGTATGCGGCTTCGACCCACTTGCTGGTCACATTTTCACTCGCTATTAAATTTATACATTTTCTGCGCCATTCATCCTGTGCATTCACCTTCTCCAGAACCCACTCCTTGCTGTGCATTATACTTTAACGCCTGAACTTATTAATGCAAATCTGCACCGCCACATATCCAACGGGATTGTGGTTTTGCGAAATATTTTTTCCAGTATGGGTTTTCACAAACCTTTAAAACTCATAAGGGACACTTTTTATAACGGACAGCGGGGTAGGGCAGTCTGGAGTGCCCGCCGGGCTCATAACCCGGAGGTCGGAGGTTCAAATCCTCCTCCCGCTACTTATGTCCAAGTATCTCAGGGATCCGCTCCATGGCGAGATACGCGTGCCCGAGGAGTTCCTCCCCATTGTTGACAATCCCCGCTTCCAGCGCCTGAGGAGGGTCAGGCAGCTCGGCGTTTCCAGCCTCATCTATCCCGGGGCCACCCACACGAGGTTTCTCCACAGCATCGGCACCTTCCACATCTCCCGGTCCATCCACAAGCCCCTCATGAGCCTTTATGCCCTTGTCCACGATGTCGGGCATCCCCCCTTCTCGCACGTTGTTGAGAGCGCCATACAGAAGGCGGGGCGGAAATTCGATCACGAGAAGAACCTGTTTTCCCATGCGCGCAGCCTCCTTGCAGGCACAGTGTTCTCGACAAAGGACCTGCGCAGGGCGGTGGAGCAGGGAGAATGGGTGCACGGCGACCTCGGGGTTGACCGGCTGGACTATATCCCGAGGGACAGCTACTTCACGGGCGTCAAAATTGGCTATTTTGACTGGAAGCGGCTCCTGAGGCTCACCCGTGTCCGGAGGGGGAAGACCATCATCAGCCCCAAGGCGGTTGACATCGCCGAGCACTTCTTTGTTGCGCGCTTCATACTCGGTTCCTCGGTTTATATGCACAAGACGAACCTGATTGCGGAGGCGATGGTTTCGAAGGCAATCTCCATCCTCCTTGAGGAGCACCCCGTCAGGGAGGTCGTCAACACGGACGATGACGGGCTTGCCGCCATGCTTGTGGGGAATGAGAGGGCTGCCCGGTTCTGGAGCATGGTTCAGGAGAGGAAGCTTTTCAAGATGGTGGGGCGCTTTGATGATGAGGGCCGGGCGCGGGAAGCCTATGAGCTCCTGGAGGGGAAGCTTGGCTGGGACAGCGTCATCGAGGGCGAGCGCGGAAGGTGGCACAGGGATGTGAACATCTGGCTTGACACCGGGGAAAACCTGCTTGATTCCTCTCCCCTCATAAACTCCCTCGTGGATGCCGACCGCAAGAAGCAGTACTATTTCGTTGCCGTTGAGCCCCGGAGGAAGAGGATGGCCGAGCGCATCCTCCGCCGCCTGAAGGCCTAGCGGGTCCGCCGGGATTTGAACCCGGATCTAGGGCTCCGGAGGCCCCTGTCCTGACCTGGTTAGACTACGGACCCAGCACCAATTTAAACCCCCGCCTCTCTTAAAAATATGCGTGCCCTGCTTGCTGCCGTCCTCCTGATGTCGGGTGCCCTTGCGGTCACAATTGGCACCGAAGTCGGCTATGTCGATGTTTCTGGCGTGAACTTCAGCGAAGGCACATACGTGCTCGTGCAGAGGGACATCTCCATCCGCGCCGTCTCGACCAGGGATTTCCGCCCCCTCAACTACACCCTCGACATCCGTCCCCGGAACCTCGAGAGGCTTGCGAGGGACCTTGGCGTGCCCCTTTCCGGCGAGCTCGGGTGGGATGTGCCCGCGGGAATGGAAGAGTCCCTGCAGGTTGAGCTGCCCGAGATTGTGTGCGGCAATTACCGCCTCTCCGTGGATGCTTACTACTCCCTGAACGGAACCGTGCGGCATTACTTCGAGCAGTTCCCCGTGCGCCTGCCCTGCGGCTCCGCCAAGGCCACCATCCTCTCGAAGCTTGTATCGATGGTACCCTACCCCCTGCTGAAGGGCGTGGCGGGACTTCTCGGCTTCCGCTTCTGACAAAACTTATTAAAATTGTCGGGAAGGAAGTATATTGCGCCAGGGTGGCCGAGTAGCGAGGCGGCAGACTGCAGATCTGCTATACACGGGTGCAAATCCCGTCCCTGGCTCTTCCTGATGCCAGCGCAGCATTTTATAAAACCAAAACACTCTTGTTATTGCGGCGGGGTAGCTCAGCCGGTTAGAGCGCTAGACTCATAATCTAGAGGCCGCGGGTTCGAACCCCGCCCCCGCCACTTGAGCTTTTAAAAAAGCTCGACCAAAAAGGAGCGTCCAAAGGACGCTCTTGCGGGAGATACTGAATGTAACTCGTCAACGAACCCGAGCGTTGAGCGAGCGAAGCCCGCGAAACCCAGCGAACGGAGTTCGCGTGGGGAGGGTAAGCGACCGAAGGGAGCGCACCCGGAGTCGAGCGTTGGTTGTGGGACCGCGGGGATTTGAACCCCGGATCACCAGCACCCCAAGCTGGCATCATCCCAAGCTAGACTACGGTCCCAACACTTAGTTATTTCTCCTTTTATTTACAAAACTTTTTATTTTCCCGGCTTAAGAACCATGTGCACCGGAAAAGGACTGCTGCAAGCACATACCGGCGCTGGAGTGAGTTCTTGGACGAAAACGCGGATCTCCTCGAAGGCCGGTGCGGGGTGAAGGGAAAATACCGCAGGAGCCTGAGGGCCCACACGAAGGGAGGAAAATGCAGGCTTGCATACCACGCCCACGACAGGCTCCTCTCGGAGTATGCGCTTCTGGTTGCATGTGGCAGTGAGCCCACCATCACAGAATCACACGCGTTCGGCGCGGAATTGTACAGGGAGCTTCGGGCAGGCTGCCACCCTGAGAACATGAGGATGAACACCTCGCTTGGCAGGCACGAGTGCGACCTGATGTATGAGCTCGCATCCGCAGAGGACCGGTATCTTGTTGTCGTTGAGTTCAAGTCCGTCATGAACAGCTGCACAAAGGAAAAAGCAAAGGGGCAGCTGGCATCAAGGCAAAGGGAAGCAAGGAAGGTGCTCAACGGCAAATATAAAGGAGTATTTTACATTGAGGTGTATGGGAAGGGCGGAAGCCCCGAAGACAGGCTTCCCGGAGAGACAAGATATGTGGAATCCCTTTACTCCCTCGATGTGCCCGTGCTTCTCACCCGGGCAGCCCGCAGGAGGTCATTTCAAAAGGTCCTCTAATTTCTCATCAATGTCTTTCTCTTCCTTTTCCCCGCCGAGTGTGACTCCGAGCTCCTTCAGCGCCTTAACATGCGCGGCTATGAGCTGATCCACAATCTGGACCATCCTCACAAGTTCCTGCCTCTCCTTGGCAAGCGTCGATATTGCTCCCTTGTGGAACCCAATAACCTCTGCCTTGTTTTCAGCCATGCCCCCATAAAAGGCGTAACATTAAAGAGCTTCCCGTTTAAAGATCAAATGAGAAGGAGCCTACTCGCATTTGCGGCGCTCATATCAGTGGGGGCGGCATTCTACCACTTCCACGACGGATACGTCTGGGTGGATTCGCTGTATTTCGCGGTGATAACCATCACAACCGTCGGGTTCGGAGATTTCCACCCGGAATCAACGGCCTCGAAGCTTTTCACGACCGTGTATTCGCTGCTTGGAGTCTCACTGTATCTCTACCTGATAACGCGGCTCGCAAGCCACCCGGAACTTTTTTCAAAAGAGGGTGCAAGTAAATAGGTGTCGCGTTTCATAGAATTCAGGATTTTTGGCAGGCTCATTCTCTTTCACGATATCCAGCTTGCCATCACGCTCGCAACCATGCTCGCATTTCTCGCAAAGATCCGCCCCAGAGTGAATAAAGAAGACGTACTGCCATTTGCCCTCATAATTGCCCTGTCCGCATCAAGCCTCTGGCTCGGCCTTCCTGCTCACGACAGGGCAACCGAATTTGAATACCTTGCACTTGCGGATGGCATTTCAAGCGGGCTGGGAGCAAGGCAGTGCACACATTACGTGGGCGGTCTGTGCAAGGCAACGAGAACTTCCACCCGCTCCCCTGTCTACCCGCTTATGTTAACCCCTCTTATAGTGTTAGGCATGGGACTCGAACAGGCAGCGAGTGCACTTAATTTTGTACTTGGCACCCTCACAGGCATATTCATGTATCTTGCCCTCAGGGA
>WAMX01000091.1 GCA_015522095.1 Nanobdellati archaeon
TTTGAGGACAAGGAGCTGGAAAAGCTCGAGGAGTTTGTCCGCAACCCGCAGGGCCTGCCGGCGTGGATGCTCAACAGGCGCAAGGATCCCGTGGAGGGAGAGGACAGGCACCTCGTCAGCTCCGACCTGAAGATAGCAACCAAGAGCGATCTCGACCGGCTGAAGAAGATAAAGGCGTACCGCGGCATGCGGCACGCTTACGGTCTCAAGGTGCGCGGGCAGCGCACAAAGAGCACGGGCAGGAAGGGCAAGACGGTCGGCGTGCAGAGGAAGAAGAAGTAAGGTGGTCAGGTGAGAAGGCAGAGAAAAACATACGAGCGTCCCTTCAAGAGGTGGGACAGGGCGCGCATTGCCGAAGAAGTCAGGCTCATCAGGGAGTACGGGCTGAAGAACAAGCGCGAGGTCTGGAAGGCGCACGGCCTCGTTCGCAGGTTCCGCGCCCGCGCAAGGCGGCTCTTCACGGAGGAAACGGGCCGCGAGGAGCTGTTCTCAAAGCTCCGCAGGCTGGGGATATTCAAGAAGGAGGCCACGCTTGATGATGTCCTCGGGCTGAAGGTGGAAGATGTGCTGGAGCGGAGGCTGCAGACGCTTGTGTACCGCAAGGGGCTTGCAAGCACGCCACAGCAGGCGCGCCAGCTCATATCCCACAGGCATATAGCCATCGGGGACACGGTCGTGGACGTGCCCGGCTATCTCGTGACGATTGAAGAGGAAGCACTCATAAGGTATGCCCCCGGCTCGCCGCTGGCAAGCCCGGACCACCCTCTCAGGAAGCCTCCAGAACCCCAGAAGGAGGAAAAGAAGGAGGAGCAGAAGGAAGAAGCACCTGAGAAGGAAAAAGAGGGAAAGGAAGAGGCGGAGAAGAAGAGCGAAGGGGCAGAGGAAGTGAAGGAAGAAGGTGAGAAGGATGGCGGAGAAGAAGGAAAAGATTAGGTGGGGCGTTGCTCACATATACTCCAGCAAGAACAACACGCTCATACACATCACGGACATCACTGAGTCCGAGACGGTCGCGAGGTGGAGCGGCGGCCGCGTCGTGAAGGCGGACCGCATGGAAGGGACGCCCTACGCCGCGATGAGCGCGGCTGCCAAGGCTGCCGAGGAGGCCAGGGAGAAGGGCATAAACGCCGTCCACATAAAGGTGCGCGCCCCGGGAGGTCACAAGACCAAGAGCCCGGGAGCGGGGGCACAGCCAGCCATAAGGGCGCTGGCGCGCGCAGGCTTAAAAATCGGCAGGATTGAGGATGTCACGCCAATACCGCACGACACGACCCGCAAGCCAGGAGGCAGGAGGGGCAGAAGGTTATGATTGAAGTGATTGAAGAGGGCAAGGAGCCCGTGGAGTGGATCAGGTTCAGGCTCAAGGCGCCCGTGAGCTTTGCGAATGCCCTCAGGAGGGCCATTATCAGCGAGGTTCCCGTGCTTGCTATTGAGGACGTGAACATTCTGAACAACAACTCCGCCATCTATGACGAGATGCTCGCATCGCGGCTCGGGCTGATTCCCATAAGGGCGGAGCCCTCCGCATACCTCGGGAAGAAGGACTTCAAGGTCGCCTTTGTGCTGAAGGGTGAGGGCCCGGGGACGCTTTACAGCAGGGACCTGCACCCCGAGGACCCGACCATCGCTCCCGCCTTCCCGGACATTCCTGTGGTCAAGATGGTGGAGGGGCAGGCCGTCGAGCTGGAAGCCTGGGCCACCGTTGGCACGGCAAAGGAGCACGCCAAGTGGCAGGCAGGTCACGCATTCTACAAGCAGACCGGCCCCGGCGAGTTTGAGTTCTATGTTGAATCGTTCGGACAGATGCCCGTGAAGGAGCTCATCCGCGAGGCGGCGCGCGTGCTCCGCGAGAAGGGGGAGTCACTCGGCAAGTGGGCCGGAAAGTGAGAGTCGCTCCCCGGCGGACAGGTTCAGCTTCTCCGCAACACCGCCGCGCAGCTCGAGCACGTATTTTCCACGCCCGCTATAGGTTTTGAAGGGGTTCAGAGAAGGCCGGGCGTTCGCGTGCAAAGAGGTTATGTGAAAGTCCTCGTCAAGAAAAACAATGTCCAGCGGCGTCAAGGTGCCGAGCATCCAGAAGGACCTCTCTGCCTCGCGGGGAAACTCGAAAAGCATTGCCTCGCCCGCAGAAACCCGCCTGCCCTGGAAGCCGCGCATCCACTGGAGAGGGTTGCGGGCAATATATATGGTAAATTCCTGACCGTTGATGGCCGCGCGGACGTGCCCGAAGCCAACAGGCAAAGCAAAGCTTGCAGCCATCAGCAATATGGGCAGAAACCAGAGCACGGGAAAATACCTCAAAAGGAGTATTTATGGAATTTGCCAAATCCTGCAAGAACCCCGGGGAGCGAGCCATCCACTTTGAAGAGGTGGCTCTTCGCAGGCGAGTCGCTGCTGCCAAACCCGGGGACAGATGGGAAGTGGCGGGCAAGATGGTCGGCCAGTTCATACTCCACCCCTTCGCCAACAAATGCTCCCAGAACCTCACCTGCCTCTGTGAGCCAGTCGATGTGCCACCTCTTCACCTTGCCCTTTCTGAA
>WAMX01000092.1 GCA_015522095.1 Nanobdellati archaeon
GAGTCGCTCATAGTCTATCCGCCGCGCGTGCTGGGCCTCATCAAGCACGAGCCGCAGCCTCCGGAGGGACGCGAGCATTAGGAGGAGCGTGAACTCGGCAACTGTGTTTGTGCCATAGTCGGGCGTGTTGTAAACCGCCACGCCCTGCTCCCGGCAGGCGTCAAGGTTTATGTGGTCAAAGCCGGAGCTCATCGCGATTATGTGCCTGACTCCCCTGGGAGGGCGGTCTATGGAGGAATCCACAAAAACCGCCACAATGTCGAAGGGCTCGCCCCGGTAGGGACGCGAAAAAAGCTCGGCCCTGATGCCCCTCTCCTCAAGCAGGCGCTCCATCACAGAGCGCTCGTACTCGCTCAAATCAAATATCCCAACCTTCACAGAAATAGGAAGCGCAAGCCGATTTATGCTTTTAGCCCGAGCTCCTTCAGCTGCTCTGGGTCCGCGCCGGAGGGCGCATCCTCCATAAGCGCGCGGCCTGACTTGCTCTTCGGGAAGGCTATCACATCGCGCAGGCTCTGCTTCCCGAGCATAACCTGCAGGAGGCGGTCGAAACCGAAGGCAATGCCGCCGTGGGGCGGAACGCCATACCTGAACGCCTCCAGAAGCATGCCAAACTTCTCCCGGGCTTCTTCCCTGCTTATGCCGAGCAGCTCGAACATCCGCTCCTGAAGGGCGGGATCAGTGATGCGGACGCTTCCGCCGCCTATCTCGACGCCGTTGATGACGAGGTCGTAGGCACGGGCGGGGATATTGAGCAGCTCCTCCCGGGAGAGCTCCTCAAAGAGCTGTCCCTCAAAGCCCTTCTTTGGTGCCGTGAAGGGGTGGTGGGCAGGCTGGAAGCTGCCCTCCTCTGTGACCTCAAAGAGCGGGAAATCGGTTATCCAGGTTATGCTGAGCCCCTTCTGCAGGCCGAGGGCGCGGGCCATCTCCAGCCGTATCTTCCCCAGGGTTTCAACCACCTTCTGCCATTCCCCTCCAAGGAGCAGGAGCGTGCCTTCCTTCAGGCGCAGCTCATCCGGCAGCGCGGAGGCAATGGGACCCTTCGTAGCCTCGCCAAAGCTCGCCCACGCAAGCCCGGGGAAGCCCTCCGAGCGGGCAAGCTCCTCCAGCCTCTTCACCAGCGGCTTCTCAAGCAGCGGGGCCCTTATGCCCTTCACGACGCCACCGCCCTTCACAATCTCCCTGAATATGCGAATATCGCCCGCCGCATCCATATCCTCAAGCTCAAGCCCGAACCGGAGGTCCGGCTTGTCCGAGCCATACCTGTCCATGGCATCCCTCCAGCTGAGCCGGGGGAAGGGACGCTTGAGCTTTATGCCGAGGAGCTGGGCATAAAGCACGGCCACGGCACCCTCCGCAACCTTCATCACATCCTCCTCGCCCGCAAAGCTCATCTCAATGTCAAGCTGGGTGAACTCATACTGCCTGTCCTTTCTGAGGTCTTCGTCGCGGAAGCAGCGGGCAAGCTGGAAATAGCGGTCCAAGCCGGAGACCATGAGCAGCTGCTTGTACTGCTGCGGGCTCTGGGGCAGCGCCCAGAACCGGCCCCTGAAAGTGCGACTCGGGACAAGGAAGTCCCGCGCGCCCTCCGGCGTGGGCTTGCTGAGGTAGGGCGTTTCCACCTCCACAAAGCCGAGCATTGAGAGGTAATTGCGCAGCACCATGCTGGCGCGGAAGCGGAACTCCAGCATCCTGTGCATCTCCGGGCGGCGGAGGTCGAGGTAGCGGTATTTGAGCCTCGTTTCCTCCGTGCTCTCCACATCCGGGTTGAAAAGCTCGAAGGGCAGCGGCTCCGCCTTCGAGACTATGGCAAGGTTCTCCACAACCACCTCGATGTCCCCCGTATCGAGCTTTGGGTTGGGCTCCTTCCTCTTCACGACCCTGCCAGAAACGACTATGACTGACTCGCGCGTGAGACCCTCATACAGCTCGCGAAACTTCTCATCAAGCACGAGCTGTGTTATCCCGTAGCGGTCGCGCAGGTCAATGAAGGCCTTCTTGCCGAGCACGCGGAGGCCGTGCACCCAGCCCGCAAGCACAACCTTCCTGCGGACATCCTTCCTGCGCAGCTCGCCGCAAGTATGGGTCCTGAGCACGCTAAAAAGGGGCAGGGGTGTTTAATA
>WAMX01000093.1 GCA_015522095.1 Nanobdellati archaeon
GTATGGGGAAGGGACGGTCGTGCGCGTGAGCGGGGCTCACTTCTCATGAACGTGGACTTCCGTGCCAATTGCCTGACCCGGCATTCCCTTCTCAAAGCGGACGCGAACGGCGCCCTTATTGCCGTGGGCACCTGCAACCCTGCCGGAAATCTGCTTCCCGGAGGGAGTCTCCCAGACCACCTGCTTTCCCACAAGCTTCTCGGCTTCCTCCTTCGAGCCCACGCCCTCAACCTTGACAATCATCTGGTAGGGGTTCTGCGTGTGCCGCCCCCTGCGGTAATTGACGATTATGCCTTTCATGCTCATTGCAGAATGGAGCCATTAAAAAACTTACATTTCCGCAAGGAATTTCTCAACGAGCCCCGCAATCTCCTCATCAATGAAGGCCACGCCGCGCTTGAGCCTGCGCAGCCGCTTTGCAATGGCCCTCGCAAGCAGGACATCCGTCTCCGAGATGAGTGCAAGCACATCGCGCTGGTCTCCCGGGATGAGGTTTGCCACCCATCCAACCGCCCTGAAGGCCGCACGGCGGAAGGAGCTGCGGAAGGGGAGCCAGAAGAACAGCGTGTCAAAGGTCGCGTGGAATATGCGCGGGTATCCGGTGCCAAGGATGTACCAGTTCCTCGCCTCCTGAATTATGCGCTCCCTGTGGGCTCCAAGGTTGAGCTTCCCGGCGGCTTCCTCGAGCAGGGGATCAAGCAGGGGCTGGATGAGCCGGACGGTGTGGCGGCCCTCCATGCAGGCCATCACCACCCGCACCCAGAACCACCGCTCCGGGGAGGGGTCCCCCGTGCGCGCCGACAGCTCGCAGAGGAAATCCTCCTCCATGAGGAGGCGGTCGTAGAGCTGGTCAACAAGGGGCTGGAACCTCTCCGGGGCCTGCACATACACCGGCCCCTTCTCTATCCTGATGGGAGGAGTGCGGAACCGTGAAAAGGGGACTATGCGCATATCAGGAGTAGCGGCAGGAGGATTTAAGCGCTCCGGCGGTAACAATAAAAGCCGTCCGGAGTATGGGAAGCGTGCTGCTTCAGAAATACAGGCCCCGGAAGCTCGAGGAAGTCATAGGGCAGGGGAAGGCCATCAGGGAGGTCCTTGACTGGCTCGAGAATTACAGGGGAAAGGGGCTCCTTGCATACGGCCCGCCCGGCGTGGGAAAGACGCTTGTCGCCGAGCTCATAGCCAAGGAAAGGGGATGGGAGCTCATAGAGATGAACGCGAGCGATTTCAGAAGCAGGGATGCCGTGGAGAGCAGGCTGCTCAATGCAGGGAGGCAGGCGAGCCTCTTTGGCACGGGCAAGCTGCTGCTCGTGGACGAGGTGGACGGGATTGCAGGAAGGCAGGACAGGGGGGCGGCAGGCGCTCTTGCAGAGCTGATAAGGAAGAGCCACTTCCCCGTGTATATGACCTGCAATGACAACTGGGCGAGCGCCATCAGGCTGCTCAGGGGGTATGTCCGGGAGGTAAAGTTCGCCCGCCCGACAACGGTGCAGCTTGCGTCGTTCCTTGGAAGGGTCGCCGCCAGCGAGGGCATAGAAGCCAGGAAGCCGGAGCTCATGCAGCTCGCCACGGCCCGAGATGTGCGGAGCGCCCTGCTGGACCTTGAGGCATTTTCCCGGGGAGGCGGGCTTGAGGGGCTCGGGGAAAGGGACAGGGTGAAGAATGTGTTTGAAGTCGTGAGGGGCATATTCAAGGCAAGGTCGGCGAAGCAGGCAAGGGATGCCTTTGAGAACTCCGATGCAGACATTGACGAGATAATGCTCTGGCTCGATGAGAACATACCCAACGAGTATGAGGGGGAGGACATTGCAAGGGCATATGATGTCCTGAGCAGGGCGGATGTCTTCCGCGGGCGCATAATCCGCAGGCAGGACTGGTCGCTCCTCAAGTACGCTATAAGCCTTGCAACGGCCGGTGTTGCCCTCGCAAAGGAAAAGCCATACTACAAGTTCACGCCGTACCGCCCACCGGCATATCTCCAGAAGATGGGGAGGTCAAGGGCGGCGAGGGCCATCCGGAAGGGGCTCCTCTCCAGGATAGCCCGCCACTGCCACTGCTCGCCCAGGGAAGCGGAGCAGTACCTGCCCGTCCTGAAGGCGGCCATGGAGAGGGGTCACAATATCCTTGAACTCAGCGAAGAGGAGAGGGGGATGCTGGGTTGATACTCGTGCTTGACTTTGACGGGACGGTCATAAGGGGTGTGAGCTGGAGGCACGTGATGGATTTCTACGGAGTGCGACCCGAGCCCTGGCTACAGAGATACCTGAACGGGGAAGTGACAATGGAACAGTGGATAAGGAGGGACATCGGAGAGCTCATGAAGCATTACAGCGAGCGCGACCTGGACAGGATAGAGGGCATGCTTGAGTACACGGAAGGGTTCAGGGAATTTGCAAGGAAGTATTTCCCGAAGTTCAGGAAGGTCGTGTTCCTCTCGGGAGGGTTCCCCCCGCTCGTGAAGCGAATTGCGGAGAAATGGGGGGCACAGGCAGAAACAATAGAATATGAGCTTGAGGGGGGAGAGGTCAGGGTAAAGCGGGAAATTGACGGCAATGCAAAGCGCGAGATACTTGAGAGGCTCGCAAAGGAGGACAGGGTGGTTTATGTGGCGGACCACGTGCCCGGGTACGAGCCGGAGTGGTCGCACGACAGGATCCTGCGGATAGATATGGAGGGCGAACACTGCAGGGACAGGGTGCACCACCACTTCATCCGCAGCTTCCACGAGCTTGCAGGGGTCATTGAGGCACTCCTTTAGGTGGTCACACTCCCAGCTTCTTCAGGATTTCCTCAGTGGTTTCCTTCACGCTCTTCCACTCAAAATAGGAGACGTTGTAATCCTTCACGAGCCAGTCAGGGAGGCTGTAGTAGAGCTCGGCGGTGCGCCGTATGAAGTCCTCCTTCTCAAAGGAATCCTCAAGCCCCACCCGCAGGCGGCGCCTCCGTATGAGCTCTTCAACGGGAACGCGCACCACCGCCGTCAGGTCGGGCACAAGGCCATTGTGGCGGTTGAGCTCCCTGAGCCAGTCCATATCCACGCCAAGGGCAAGTCCTTCATACACGAAGAAGCTCAGCGCGGAGCGCTCCAGCACCATGAACTCCACATCATTCCTGTCCTTTGTGGAGAGGTAGTGATGGAGGTGGTCAGCGGCATACACGAGCGCAAAAACTCGCGGGTCAACGCGATCCCTGCTGTTGCGCAGGAGCTCCGTGAATATGCCCGTTATGAGGCGGCTGGGGAGCTCCATCCTCTCCACGGTGCGCCCCTCTTCCCGCAGACGCATGACAAGCGCGGTGGCAAGCGTGCTCTTTCCTGAGAAATCCGGACCTTCGAGGGAGATTATTTTCATGGAAGAAAAAAAGGGAAGAAATTAAAAATCAACCGCAGGATGCGGTCGAGCCGGACGCTGTTGTGCTGAAGCCAAAGCCGGGCGATGGCGTGGCGCTGCTGAGCTGCGTGCTGCACTCCTCCGGCGGGCTGTTGAAGGCCGCGCAGATGGTCGCCAGAAGGCTTGCCGGGTCGCGCGCCGTCGAAACCTGCCTGCCATTTATGACAAGAGTGGGGGAGCCGCGCACGCCGTACTTCGCATTGTCAGCGTCGTATATCGGATACGGTGGGAACCTTCCACCGGACCAGGTAGAGCGGTCAGCGAAGAGTCCCGTTATGTTGTACTGCTCGTCCGTCGCCCTGTAGCACTCCTCCAGCGCCGACCTGTCTATGCCCACCTTGTCGAGGCAGCCTTCCCTGTCCGCCTTGTCAAGGAAGCAGTGCAGGTAGGGCTCGAGCTTGTCCGGGAATTCCTTCTGTATGCAGTACTGGTATGTCTGCTCAATGACCTCTTTCTCGCCGTGCATCGCGTAGTTCACAAACTTCAGCTGGAAGTCAATCCTGTCTCCAAGCAGCTCAAGCACTGGAAGCAGCCCCTTCTCCATCTGGGTCCCGAAGGGACAGTGTGACATCACGAAGAGTTCCACCACCGGCCTGTCCGACTTGGGGACGTCCGGCTTCGGTGAGGGCGCAGGGGTTTCCCTCTGCATTGCATCCACGCTTATGCCGCTGACAAAGAACAGCGAGCCGTCCTTCGTCGCATAAGAGGTGTAGGACTTCCCCCCGATGGAGAGGTTAAGCTGCACCACTCCGTGGACCTCACCCACGCCCTCAAGCGAGGCGGTCTGGCCCTGCAGAAGGTGGAGGTTCACGAACTCCACCATGTCCTCCGCGAGCTGCTGGACATCCGTGGAGCTGCCCTTCGCATTGGAGACGCCCCATATTCCAACGCCTGCAATG
>WAMX01000094.1 GCA_015522095.1 Nanobdellati archaeon
CCTGTTATTATTGTCATCACGCGTATCTTTCCCTCAAATTTCGGGTCTATGCGCGCGCCCCATATAACCTGCGCCTCGCGGTCGAGCTCCTTTGTGACATACTCTCCCACAAGGCTCGCTTCCTCGAGCGTCATGTCCGGGCCGCCCGTCACGTGGATGAGCGCGCCCGTGGCGCCCCTGTAGTCCACGTCCAGAAGCGGGTTATTGAGCGCCTTCTTGACGGCTTCCGCCGCCTTGTTCTCGCTGGCTGACTCTCCCACGCCGATCACTGCCACGCCTCCCTTGCTCATTATTGAGCGCACATCGGCATAGTCCAGATTGACCAGGCTTGGCAGGGCGATTGTCTCGACAATCCCCTTTATCATGGTCGAGATCAGCTCATCCGCCACGAAGAACGCCTGGGCAATTGGCAGGTTGCCCGCAATCTCAAGCAGGCGGTTGTTGTCTATGACTATTACAGTGTCACAGACCTGCCGCAGCTCGTATAGGCCGGATTCGGCCTTGTACTGCCTTGCCCTCTCCATCTTGAAGGGCATGGTCACGACACCAATGACTATTGAACCGAGCTCCTTGGCAATCCGCGCAATCACAGGAGCAGAGCCGGTGCCCGTTCCGCCACCCATACCTGCGACGACAAAGACCATGTCTGAGTTTGAAAGGACTTCCTTTATCTCGCCCTTGCTCTCCTCGGCAGCCTGCTTCCCGACCTCAGGGAACCCCCCTGCACCCAGGCCGCGGCAGGTTTCCTTTCCCACAAGGAGCTTTATGTCCGCCTCACGGTGGTCAAGGTGCTGCTTGTCCGTGTTCATGGCAACAATTTTGGCTCCCTGAATTCCCATCTTGTAGAGCCTGTCCGCGGCGTTGTTACCGGCACCCCCGGCCCCAACAACCATTATCCTAACCTGTCCAACTTCCCAGTTTTCTTCCTGCTTTTGTCCATTTTCCAGGGCAGACCTTATGATGAAGTCCATTTATTTCCCTCCCCTACTTGTTTACTCTTATGTATAGTTCCCACTATAGCAATGCATATTTATCTATAGTGGTACCTACTCCTAGGGGCAAAGAATTCGCACATTGAATTTCCGGTAATTCCGGATTGGGGCAAATACACTCGATTGAGAGGGGCAATCTCAATCAACTATATTCCTTATTTCCGCGCCTTATTTATGCATATCTTGACTGAATTACATACATTCCAAAGCATATTTCATATTGGCGAGTTTATATATTACTTTATATATTAGCTGGTGGTAATTTTTTTGTGAAAACTCGACGGCTGAGGGTTACCCTGAAGGACGGGCGCGTGTTTGAGGGCTATGCCCTTCCCCGCACGGAATTCTCAAGCGAGGACATCCTGGTGCTCAAGCTTGGCAGCGGATACAACGTGGGCCTCTCCCGGAAGGACATTGCAAAGCAGGAGGTTCTCGGGGAGCACAGCCCTTCCCCTCCGAAACCCCTCCCTGCCGGAGGCCGCGGCCCGCCCGTAACGCTCATAGGGACTGGGGGCACCATATCCAGCCGGGTTGACTATGTCACCGGTGGCGTCGAGGCAAGCATGAGCGCCGGGGAGATTGTTGCGCTTGTGCCGGAGGTGGCGGAGGAGGCCGAGCTGAAGTTTGTGGACGCCATGAGGAAGCTCAGCGAGGACATGGTACCTTCCAACTGGTCAAAGATTGCCCGCGAGGCCTACAGGGCGCTCAAAAATTCGGAGGGTGTGGTAATATTGCACGGAACAGATACAATGCATTATAGTGCTTCTGCAATATCTTTTATGATAGATACAACAAAACCTATAGTTTTCACTGGTGCCCAGCGCAGCAGCGACCGCCCGAGCACGGACGCCACCCTTAACATCCTCGCCAGCGTCAGGGCCGCAAAGGGACCTGTTGCGGAATCCACGATATGCTTCCACGAGGGGATGGGCGACAGCTCTGCCATACTCATACGGGGCAACAGGGCGCGGAAGATGCACACCTCGGCGCGCGCCGCCTTCCACTCCATAAACTACCCGCCCCTTGCGCGTCTCGGGGCAGATGGCAGCGTTGAGGAGCTTGCTGAGTTCTTCCCCCGGCGCGATGGCGAGCCAGAGCTAAGGGCAAAGGTGGAAAACCGGGTCGCGATTGTGCGGACCTTTCCTGGCTCGGACCCCGACGTGCTGAGGTACTACCGCGACCGCGGCTACAGGGGGGTGGTGATTGAGGGCACCGGCCTGGGCCATGTTCCTGTCTCCCCTGATGGAGGAAAGGGCTGGCTTCCCGTCGTCGAGGAGGTGCTGGACGACATGGTGGTGGCCGTCACGTCCCAGGCAATATACGGGCGCACGCACCGCTATGTCTATACCAACCTCCGCAAGCTCTCGCGCCTGGGTGTGCTCATGGTGGAGGACATGCTGACAGAAACCGCCTTCACAAAGCTCTGCTGGCTCCTCGCAAACTTCCCCCGCGAGGAGGTGGAGAAGCTGATGGCACAGAACCTGCGCGGCGAGCTCTCTTCCCGCACCCTCAATAATCACATTTGACGGGGTAGTCCGCTATTGGCTTGTATGCATCTGAATACACGGTCAGCTTCACGTATGTCTCGTCCGGGCAGAAGCGGGTTATGTCCGTCGAGTTGGGTATCACGACCACGACGGACTTGAAGCTGTCTGGCGAAATGGTGAGGGCTGTCGTGTTTGAAAACCTGCTTCCCGTGCTGTTTTCGAGGATGACCTGCGTGACCTTCGCCGCAACCTTTGAAGGGTTCGCGAGCTTTATGGTAATCGTGTCGTTCTGGGTTGACGCCTTGTTTGACGAGGACACCGAGTCGTAGGTTATGAGCATGGATGCCTGCGCCCGCAGGTTCTCGAACTGCCCGGAGCCGGATGCCGTGGCGGAGGTCTGGACGCGCTGTATGAACACCCAGGACCCTCCAATCGCGGCTATGGCGAGCAAAAGGAGCAGCACGGTTGTTATTATGGGCGTGATGCCTCTCATACTATTAAAAAAGAAAGAAAGTATAAAAGCCTACTTATTTGGCCGTTGCCGGGTAGTCCCTGATCACATACTGTGCGCCAATCCTTGCGGAGGCGTAGTATGTCGTGCCCGTTGAGCAGGTTCCCGTGAGGTTCCCGGTGTTCAGTGAATTCGAGCTTATGGTCCAGCTGTCCTTGTAGGCTACCGTGCTGCCACCTGATGAGGTTGCAAGCGTAAAGTTCGTGAGCGTAACGCTCTCAGTGCCCACATTTGCAAGGGTCACAAGGAAGTTGTTTGTCCCTGATTCACACTTTATCTGGTCAACGCTGATTGAAACCGCTGTCTGCTTTAGCTGCTCGACCTGCCCTGAACCGCCGGATATAGCACTGTTCTGCATGCGCTGGTACCACACCCATGCTCCGCCAACTGCCGACACTGCCATCAGTAGCAACAGAACCGTTGTGATGACGGGTGTTATTCCTTTCATAGTAAATTTGGCTGCCCCCCATATTTATCCTTTCTTTTTGCCCTTTTAATGCCTGAATAACTCCACAGTGCTAATAATCGGTTTTATTTGCTCCCCCTTTTTTCTTGCATGAAGCGCATTTACTGGTTTTCTGAGATTGACAAGGGAATGGTCACACTTGCGGGCGGAAAGGGGGCAAACCTGGGAGAGATGGTCCAGGCAGGGTTTCCCGTCCCCCCCGGTTTTATTGTGAGCAGCAAGACTTATTTCGAGTTCCTTGACAAGCTAAACCTGCGGCAGAAGGTAACGGACCTCCTGAAGGGGCTGGATGTGAATGAGTCCGCGAAGCTGCAGGAGGTTGCAAAGAAGATACAGGCACTCATCTCGAAGGCCAGGATGCCAAAGGAGATTGAGAGTGACATACTGAAGGCCTATGATGAGCTTGCGGAGAACCTCGGTGAGGCGCCACTTGTTGCCGTGCGCTCGTCTGCCACCGCCGAGGACCTTCCCAAGGCGAGCTTTGCGGGCCAGCAGGCCACCTACCTCAACGTTGACCGCTCCCGGCTTGTCCAGGCAGTGAAGGACTGCTGGGCATCGCTCTTCACGGCGCGCGCAATCTTCTACCGCGTCCAGCAGGGCTTTGACCATATGAAGGTCGGAATAGCCGTGCCCGTGCAGAAGATGGTGCAGAGCGAGTCTTCCGGCGTGCTCTTCACGACGCACCCTTCCGGTGCCAACCACCGGGTCATAATTGAGTCCGTCTTCGGGCTCGGTGAGGGCATTGTGAGCGGCCGCTACACCCCCGACCACTACGAGGTTGATCCGGGGACGTGGGATATTGCCGTGAAGAATGTGGCCGTCCAGACCCTTATGCTCACATACGACAAGAAGGAAGGGGTAAAGG
>WAMX01000095.1 GCA_015522095.1 Nanobdellati archaeon
GGACATAGTATCCCCGGGGAGGCGGGTCCCCGTAGAGGGAGGCAAGCAGTGCAAGCTGCTCCTCCGGCAGCCTGCGGTGCCGGGTGACATCGGAAGGCAGCCCCTCAAAAAGCCGCTCATAGAAGTAATGGACGGAGTAGTTCTCGCCCTCGGGAATTGAAAGGAACTGCATCATTTCATTGCCTCCAGCATCCTGCCGGCTATCAGCGCGCCCTGCACCGCCACGGAATCATTGAAGAGCCCGCGCGGCACGCCTTCCACAATATCGCCCCCAATCTTCCTGCCCCCGAGCACGCCGAGCAGGTATTCCAGCGGCATGAGGCTGTGGGGCTCGGGATTGGTCACCTGATTGCTCAGCACATCCATGTCAACGGACACATAGTCCGCCCGCTCCACCATCTTCAAAACTTCCTCCCTGCGCTCTGAAAGCTCCCCTGCCCGGACCACGGGGAAGTCCGCCTCAAACCCGGGCGAAAAGCTGCGCACGCCAACAAGCGCGACATCCGCCACTTCCGCCACGCGGCGCAGGGTGCAGGCAAAGCTCAGCCTGCTGCCGAGCCAGCTCTCGCGGAAATCGTCGTGCGCGTCAAAATGCACATACCTCTTCAGCCCCTGCTCCGCGAGGAATTCCACCACGGGCACGGTCACGGAATGGTTGCCCCCGAGCACGAGAAAGCGGCGCACGCCCCCGTCCCAGAGCTCGCCAAGCGCCCCCCTGACCGCGCCCCGCATCTTCTCCGGCTCGCTTGGCGGCAGGAGATCGCCCCAGTCACTTGCCTCCACGTCGGGCCACTCAACCGTGTAGGAGGCAAGCCGGACCGCCACGGGGAACGCGAACGCCCCCTTGGCGAGCTCGCTCGTGGAATCGTAGGCCACGCCCAGCACGGCCGTTTTCCTTGCCTCCTTCCACGGGAGCCCGAACAGGGAGTATGTGAAGGTCTCCACAGAAAAATAAGAATAACTGATTTAAAATAGGATATATCCTAAGCGTGTGCTGGAAGCCACTGAAGAGGATTATGTGGAGTTCTCATACCGGACGGTCGTGAACGGCAGGAATTACCTCATAATAGAGCTGAATGGCGAAAATTGCGAGGAAGGCAACAGAAGGATAATAGAACAGGCCACAGGGCAGGAGGGGATTGAGCTGAAGGAGTACAGCCCTGAAAAGGGTGTGTATTTTGTGACGGAGGAAAACTTCTTTGAGGTCGGACATATATACACCCCTCCTCCCGGAAAGGAGATGTATGTTCTGGTGGTGTACAAGTTCAGGATTAAAGAATGACCTGCGTCTCGTACTCCCCGCCCTCGCCGGCAGGGTTGAACCTGTATTTTCTTGAAAGGGTGATGAGCTCCTCCGCGGCCTCTGGCGTGATCTCCCGCCCGACCCAGCGCTCGTCAAGCCCGTGGGCGGCCACCGCCACCACGCGGAAGCGAAGCTCGCGGGAAACCCGCCGGAGATATGCCTCAGGCTCTACGCCCCAGAGGGGGGCGTGGCAGGAAAGCCCCAGCCCGTCACATATGCGCTCCACGCGCTCGCGCTGGTACTCGGAGGAGATTGCGCCCACGACCACGCCCTCCACGGTCCTGCCCGCCTCGCGCAGCGCATCCTCAAGCTCCGCGAGCTCTTCCTCCTTCTCGCCCGCCGTCCTCCTGACGAGCACATCCATACCCGCCCTGCGCGCCATTTCAGGAACGCTCTCAATGCCCGGCACGTGGAACATCCACGAATCGCCCTCCGGCTGGATCACGACGGCCAGGGGGACCTCATAGCCCAGGCGCCTCGCAATGAGCATGGCATACCACGAATCCTTCCCGCCGCTCAGCAGGGCGGCAAGCCTCCTGTCCGCGGGACCCTCGAACCGCTTTGGCTTTCTGAGGACGGATGAGAAGCCGGAGCCATACTGGGCCGCCTTTTTCGGAAGCCCGGCAAGCTCGCCAAGATACGGGCGCGCAAGCTCGCGGAGGGCGGCCTTGCGCCGCAGCATTTCCCCAGGCAGGCCAAGCGCGCACTCGACAACCCTGCCATCCAGGTAGGGAAGCCTTATCTCGGTGCCCTGGCGCAGCCCCAGCACATTGTCCCTGTAAGTGCTCCGCTCGTATATGTTGCGGAGCGCCCAGAGCGCCTCCTTCCGGGGAGAGCGGTGCATGCGCGCATACCCGCCAAACAGCTCGTCGGCGCCAAGCCCGCTGATTGCAACCTTCCCCGCCTCGCGCGACGCGAACCAGGTCACAAGCCCGACCTCCACCTTCACCGGATGGCGGGACTGGATGGCCCCTGCCACCCGGGGGACGGCACGCACCACCTCCTCCCTGCTCACCACCACGCCCTTCCAGTCCAGCCCCAGCTTCCCGGCAAGCATTTTTCCTCTCAGCAGGTCCCTGCTCCCTTCCAGTCCCACAGTCACCGCCCTGAAC
>WAMX01000096.1 GCA_015522095.1 Nanobdellati archaeon
ATTTTTGTTCATTATGGTTTTTGCGCATGAGGGGCTTGGGTTAAGAAAAAATTACTTCATATCTGCACTCTCTATTTTTTCAGCATTTCTGGTAAATTTTTACTTGGCAGGTAGCCCCTTTCCAAATTCGGTGGTGGCAAAGCTTGTTTACGATCTTTCAAATAAAGGGCTCAGAGACATTTTTTTCAGAATATATCCTCTGATTGTTCCTTTCTATAAGGCGCCTTTGCAGACGTTTGTGTTCGTTCTTGGACTTGGTCATATCTTGAAGGCAAATCTCAGGTCTCTCGCAATATTTTCAATTGTTCTGCCCGTTGCATATGTCTTTGTTGGTGCTCCCTTTTTTCTGTGGTATTACTCCTTGTTCGTACCTTTGATTTCTTTAACTGCCTCCCGGGCGGCGGCAAAACTTTTCAACAGCAAAGCATTGGCAGCCTTCCTTATAATCTTCTTTTTGAATCAAGGATCCTTTATAGCCAAGGAATATCTCTCACATAGAAACTCTGTCAATGGATGGTTTGGTGAGACTCTTGCAGCTGCCAATATCCTTAATGAACTAAATTTGTCGAGCGTTGTACTTGGAGATATTGGTGTAGCTGGATATTTTTCAGACGCATATGTGTGGGACTACTTTGGTCTTGTAACACCTGAAGCTGTCAGGTGTTGGAATGAGCTGAGAATGAATGACTGTGTTTTTGAAGTGAACCCGGATTTAATTGTTGTGGTCCCGGCACGCTTTGAGAGATACCCTGTTCTTGGCGCTATAGTTGATGATTCAAGGTTCTCTGAGTACGTGCTGTTCGATTCTGTGGGTTCCAGAGAGTTTTATGTTAAGAAATCGAAGCTTCCCGTTACTTAACTAGCAACAGCCCGACAGGCACCCTCTGCATCCCCTGCTGTGTGGGAACTTCTCTCTGGACAATATGAGTAATCGTGAAGTTCATTGCCAGCAGCCGGTTGAGCTTTTCCTGTGTCAGCGGATACGCCCATGCGGGCGCTGTGTACTCCCATACATCCAGCTGCAAGAGGATGCCACTCTCATTTGCAATATTTTTTACATCCTTCGGTAGGGGGTGAAGTTTTCCCCCATCACCTACATATTCAATTCCCGAAAAGGCCCTTATCTGCCTCATAGATTGCGCGTATATCCTGTTGAATCTGTACTGCGAATCCAGCTCTCCTACTTTCTCTCCGAGTTCTTGAAGCCCCGTATATGAATACTGCTTTGACTGCGCCAGCGCCTTTGCTGAAGGGATTGTTGTGAGTGCAACGAGCGCAAGAGCAGCCACCCAACGCCTGTCAAGATTCAACTTTTTCACAATTTCAAACAGCCCGAAGGCCGCCAGCACTACAACCAGAGGGATTGTTTGGAGGACATAGCGGGGCACTTTTTCCCCTATCAGGAGCGAGAACCAGGAAAAATAAACCAGAGCGGTTACTGGGACCACCCATTTCTTGCTCAGCGCCAGATATCCTCCAACTAGGCTGAGGACGGCCGCTGGTAGGGTGTAGAGGAAAGGCGCAGCCTCCATATAGTACGTCCTTGAGCCTGTAAATATCATCCCCTGAAACAGTCCCCCTGTTCTCCCGGGTGTGAATGAGAGTGGTGAGCCAAAGCGGAGCAGGTTCGCCACCATGAGTGCGATAACGAATCCCACCATAAGGGCTCCTGCAACCACCTCGCCTTCCTTTATTTTTTTGGTTCTGTAAATGGGCTCAAGAAGGACGGCTCCTGCTATTGGAATCAACAATATGCCCGCTATTCTGGATATCACCGCAAACACGAGAGACGCGGCAAGAAATACTCCTGCCTTTCTTGTGCGATCATATTTCACAGCATAGTACGCGAAAGCGGTGATGGCGGTTGCCAGATACACGTCCGTGAGGGAGCGTACAGAGAAAAACACGTGCTGGGGATTTGTTGCGAGCAGCATGGAAGCAGCCGTCCCTCCCCACTCGTTGGTCAGCTCCTCACCGAGCAGGAACACATACAACACACCTGCAAGCGAAACCGCCAGGGTCGCAACGCGGGAAGCAGCGAATGCGCCGAAGAGCGGCGTGAAAACTGCGGTGAGAATTGAAATCACATACCCGTAGCTGTTGATGGCTGGATGCTTTGATAGGACAAATAGAGGGTTTTTGACTATTTGTTCCCCCATCCACATGTACACAGCCTCATCATTCCAGAGGCTTTCCTGGAAAACGAAGGGCAGCCTCATGGTGAGGGCAGTGATCAGGACCGCCCCAACCAGAACTTTGCGATCAATCTCCATACTTCATCAGCCTCAACTTTACCATTTCCCAGCCAATTTTAATACCATCCCACACGGTTGTCCCCTTCTTCGGGTCGTGATATATCGCGGGAATCTCAACAAACGCGACTCTCAGTCCCTGCCTGCTTGCCATTGCGGCAATCTCGGTATCCACAAAGTACCCGTTCTCTTTCCATTCTAGCCCTTCCAGAACCCTTGCAGGAAAAGCCTTGAACCCGCACTGGGTGTCCTTCACACTTCTGCCAAAGAGCAGGAAGAACATCTGCTGCAGCCCCCAGTTCCCAATCTTCTTTATCATTGGCATTTTTCCTCCGACTCGCTGACCCAGCACGACCTCTGCACCCTCCCTTACGGCTTCCACAAACTTCGGCACATCCTCCGGCCTGTGCTGCCCGTCACCATCCATGAACACGACCGCATCCGCTCCGAGCTCCAGAGCCCTCCTCGCACCCACGCGCATCGCGTAGCCCTTGCCCTTGTTGCGCGAAAGCTTGAGCACGAGCGCCCCCGCCTCACGCGCCAGCTCCGCCGTGGCGTCCTGCGAGCCATCATCAACCACTATGACCTTTCCATATTTTCGAGCGCCCTTCACAACCTCAAAAATGTGCTTCTCTTCATTGTACGCGGGGATGACGATGAAAACCTTCACCTCCATCCCAGGCAGGACTGTTTATAAAAATTGGAAGCTCTCCCTTACGTGCCGAACGTTACTTTGATAACCACCCTCTTCAACGAAGCGGACTCGCTCGATCCCCTGTTCCGCTCCATTCTCGACCAGTCGCGCAAGCCCGATGAGCTTGTGGTGGTGGACGGCGGCTCCACCGATGGGACGTGGGAGCGCGTTCAGGAGTGGGCCCCGCGCTTCCGCAGGGCGGGCATAAAATTCAGGGCCATCCAGGACAGGGGCAACATAGCGCACGGGCGGAATGTCGCCATCCAGCACGCTTCCCATCCCCTTATAGCGAGCATTGACGGGGGCTGCGTGGCAGACAGGAAGTGGCTGGAGAGCCTGCTGGCCGCATACAAACCCGGCACGGTTGTGACAGGGAATTTCAAACCTCTTGCACGGAATTTTCAGGAGCGCGTTCAGGCCGTGTTTGTCCGCCCTTCCGCGGGGGACAACCCGAGCTCGCGCAGCGTGCTCTTCGAGAAGGAAGCCTGGAAGGAGGTGGGCGGCTACCCGGAGCACCTCTACACGGGCGAGGACACGCTCTTCAACGCACGGCTCAAGAAGGTGCGCAGGTTTGTGTTCGCACCAGAGGCGGTGGTCCACTGGCGCATGCGGCCCTCCCTGTGGCGGTGGCTCAGGCAGTACTATTTGTACGGCTATGGCGACGGCCTCGCCCTGAATCTGGACACACACACCACATACGGAAAGAAACTTTCCCTGCTCCTGCTGTCGGCCTATGCTTTCCTTCCTTTCGCGTGGCTCTTTCCCTCATTGCTCCCTGCACTTTTTATTCCTTCCCTGCTCTACGGGCTTTACCGCTCATTCTCCGTGGAAGGTGCAGTTGCCGGGCTCCTCCTGCCCTTCAGGTATGCCTTCTTTGTGGCGGGCTTTCACAGGGGCCTGCTCGGGCGGATATGGAAACGCTGAAATATTTTTGCTGCAAGGATTGGTGTGATTCTTACCGTGCATGTTGGCTTTGACTGGGGCTACGACACCACTGAGAACTTCCACTTCCTCGAGGGTCTTTGGGATTTCCTTGACGACACGCGCTCGAGGGCAACCCTGTTCGTGGTCGGGAATGTTGCCGAGCGGCTAGCGCAGTCCGGGATTTCAAAGCGCGTGGAGGTTGCATCACTTGGAATGAGTGGCGAGGCCGTGGCGGAGCTCGATGAGGATAAGCTGCTCGAGGAGCTCAAGAGCAGCAAGGCCATGCTCGAGAGCATGTTCCACGGGAAGGTGAAGGGGTTCCGTGCCCCGGGCTTCCGCCCGAACCTGAAGCAGTGGGAACTCCTGAAGCTGCTCGGCTACGAGTACTCCTCCTCGACTCTGCCCTCAGTCATTCCCCGCAGGCACGGGGTGCCCCGTGAGCCCTTCCGGTTTCAGGGGATTGTGGAGCTCCCTGCCTCCGGACTTTTCCTGCCCTTTGGCCTCACGCTCCTCCGCTTCTTCCCCCCTGCAAAGCTGCTCAGTGCCCGGACCTTCGTCTACTCGACAACCGAGCTCATTGCGAAGGCACCCAACACCTCCCTGCCACGGCGGCTGCTTGCAGGGTTCCGGAGGGGAAAGCCCGCGCGGAAGGTGCTTTACGACTATCTTTACGGGCACGCCCCCACATCTTCCGTGGAGCAGTACCTCCGCGAGCGGGAGAGCTTCCCTGAGCGCGAGCCCACCTTCAACAACAATTCTTTTAACTTCCCTTCTGTGCCCACTAAGTGGAAGACCTCATTGAGCGGCGCGTTAAGCGGCTTTCGTCGCTTCTTGAGAAGGGGGTGAATCCCTTTGCGGAAACGGAGTTCGACCGCACGGCGACGGCGGCCGAGGTGAATGAGCGGTTCTCGAAGCTGAAGCCGGGTGAGGAAACTTCAAAGGTGGAAAGGGTGCCCGGCAGGGCAATGTCCATCCGCCTCCACGGCGGGCTGGCCTTCGTGGACATAGCGGACCACACGGGCGAGCTCCAACTTGTTGTGAGGAAGGACAGCTCCCCCGAGGCGTTCAAACTTGTTGAGAAACACCTTGACAGGGGGGACATTGTGGGCGCAACAGGCACCGCGATAAAGACTAAGCGCGGGCAGGTCAGTCTCCTTGTTTCAGACCTCCGCCTGCTTTCAAAGGCCCTCCGTCCCATACCCAATGAGTGGTACGGGCTGAAGGACACGGAGGTCCGCTACCGCCAGCGCTACCTCGACATGATAATGAATCCGCAGGTCAGGAAGAGGTTCGAGCTTGTCAGCAGGCTTGTGAATGGCATGCGCTCCTACCTCCTCGACAGGGGGTTCTTTGAAGTGTTCACGCCCATCCTCCAGCCCATATACGGCGGGGCCTTTGCAAAGCCCTTCAAGACCCACCACAACTACCTCAAGCAGGACATGTTCCTCCGCATAGCGCCGGAGCTCTACCTCAAGCGGCTCATAGTGGGAGGGTTTGATGCGGTGTTTGAGGTCGCTCCCTGCTTCAGGAACGAGGCCGTGGACAGCACCCACAACCCCGAGTTCATACAGATAGAGGGGTACAAGGCGTACATCAATTACGAGGGCGTGATGGAGCTCGTGGAGGGAATGGTCGCAGAGGGTGTGAAGGCTGCTGCGGGAACCACTAAGGTCAAGTTCCAGGGCAGGACCATTGACTTCAAGCCGCCATGGAAGAGGGTAAGGATGGAGGATGCCCTCCGGAAGGAAGGCATAACAGACCTGAGCGACGATGCGCTGATGGAAGAGGCCGGGAAGAGGGGCATCGATGTGGTCCGTCCCGGGGATGCCATGGAGGAGCTCTTTTCGGAGCTGTGCCAGCCAAAGCTCGTGCAGCCCACTTTTGTTGTGGATTTCCCCGCGGACATAAGCCCGCTGGCGAAGAAATTCCCGGACAACCCGCGGATGGCGCAGCGGTTTGAGGCATATGTGGCCGGGATGGAGATTGGCAACGCCTTCAGCGAGCTCAACAACCCCGTGGAGCAGTACCTGCGCTTCAGGGAGGAAGAGAAGCTGCGGAAGAAGAAGGTTGAGGAGTACATGCCCATGGACAGAGACTACATAAGGGCGCTTGAGTACGGTCTGCCGCCAACGGGAGGTTTTGGCGTGGGCATTGCCCGGGTTGCAAGCGTGGTCCTTGACGCGCCCAGCATAAAGGAGATCCTTCCTTTCCCTGCAATGGCCGGCATTGAGAGGATAAAAACCGTCGCGGAAATGTTCCCTTCACTGGCCAGGAAGTTCGAGGAGTGACCCGGCTTTTTCAGTAGAACCCCCGCTCAATTATGCGGTCCACTTCCTCCGCGGGGTCCACCGGAAACACCCTGTTCACAATCACCTCGTTGCTGTCGCTGTACTCATTGTACTGCACCTTCCCGTAAAACAGGAAGTCTCGCAGCAGGGGAACCTTCTCCAGCAGGGCTCCGCGCCCGCTTATCTCCGCGAGCTCTATTGCCTTCTCCGTGGAGAGCCCCAGCAGCGACTCGGCAGCCCTGCGGAAGAATATGGCGCGCATCGACGCGCTCCCATCATCCACGAGGCCCGTGATTATGAGCTGCTTGCCCTCCTTGCTCTCAAAGAAGGGCTCCCTCTCAAAGAGCCTCACGAGCACGCCCCTGAATTTTATGAGCTCCCCCGGCTTCGCCTCCTTCAGCGGCTTCTCCTCCACTGACCCCGTCCGGAGGCTCTTGAGGCCCTCAGGTGCATCCTCCGGGTTCACCTGCACGGAGCCGCGGGTTCCCACCCTGAGCTCAGGACCCCTGTCAGTTTCCTTGACATACCCCCCTGACACCTTGATTATGTCCCCCTCCTTCAGGGTCAGCTCTGCCTGATTGTCCCAGAGGCTCACGCGCAGCCTCCCCGTCTCGTCCCCCGCAATTATGTTCCTCACGCGCCCCGTCCGCCCCTTCCTCTCAAAGACGCGCATGTCAAACACATTCATGACCTTGAGGAAAATCTCGACGCCTGCCTGACCCGCCTGCAGCCCTTCAACCTTTGAGGTTTCCTTGGTGTCAAGCTTCAACTCGCTGGCAATTATGTGGAGCGCCCCCTCCTCGCTTATGAGGTAGTCCAGCTCCTTCCGCTTCGCCTCTATGAGCTCCCAAATCTCCTCCTCACTCTTTCCCGTCTTCTCGGCTATCTTTTTTAGCAGCTCCACCCAAACCCCTCCCTGAAGAGTTTTTATACCTTATATCAATCCCCCACGCCTTCGCATACTTCTCCGCGCTCCTGCTTGCCTCGCCGCAAAACGCCACAAGCCTCGCCGGCAGCCCCAGAAGCATTGCCCTTTCCCTCAGCTCCCTGAGTTCCCTGACTCCCAGGTACTCCCTCTTCACGGCGAGCCAGAACACCCTGTTCACGGGGTCCCACGCCGCCTCGTCAAACTTCAGCTTCACCTTCTCCGGTCCGTCCCTGAGCACCCATGTCTCAATCCTGAACGGCCGCCACACCTTGAAGCTTGAGGGGAACTCTCCCAGCCCCTGCGACCGTTCCACCCTCACGGGACTGTATCCCGGCTCCACCGCCCATTCCGCGCCGCCCATTCGCCGCACCTCCACAAGCCCGTAGTGCTCGAGCATCTCCACGGCGCGCCTGTTGCCCGGCGTGATCCTGACGGGTCCGCTTTTCACCCCTTCAAGCACCTCCTTCTGGCGGCCCGGCACGCCTTCCACAAGCTCCCTCACCTTCCTCTGTATCCTCCCCTCCTGCCCCTTCGCGTAGAATATCCTGCCAAACCTCTTTCCCCCTGCAGTCACCACCCGCTCGGTATGGTGTAGCTCCTTCTTTATCTCGGAGAGCAGGAGCCGGAGGTTCCGTATGATGTTCATCTCCGCGGTCTTCCTGCCAAGCTTCCTGCCGAACTGCAGGCGGTACGACCTGATGAGGGATGCGCTCATTCCCCTGAGCTGCGGCGCGAAGAAATCCATTGACGCGTCCCACAGCTCCGATTCCGCAAGCGGACCCTCCGCGAGCTTTTCCAGCAGGTGCTCCTTGAGTGAAGCCTTCAGACCCTTTGTGATTATTGCCACTCTGGGGCGCACATATGGAAAAGCGCCCCGCATTAATAAAATCC
>WAMX01000097.1 GCA_015522095.1 Nanobdellati archaeon
GCACGGACGGGCTCAGGGCAGCCCTGGAGGGGCTGGGCCCGGGGGAGAGGGTTGTCATAGGCACGCTCAACGGGAGCGTGGAGGCCTTCCTGAACGGGGAGGGGAAGATAGGGGTGTACCTCGAGCAGGAGCTGAACTACAAAAACCCGCTCGGGGGTGTGGCCCTCTTCGTGATGAAGCTGCTCGGCCTGAGCATCTCACTCAATATAGGGGTGGGGCTCATGAACCTTCTGCCCCTCGGAATACTTGATGGGGGGAGGATGTTCAGGGAAGCGGTCCCGAGGTGGTACCCCCAGGCAAGCGCCCTTGTCCTGCTGCTCCTGCTGGTCAACATCATAGGGCCAATTCTGTTGTGACTGAACTGTGATGAATGATTAATATAAATGGAAAACGCCACATAGGCTACTAGGTGAAATTGATGGAGATTAGCGAGCACGAGATTGTCAATACCCTGGCAAAAGTCGCCGGGGCGAATTCTGTGGACATTATAGGGGAGCTGGACCAGGAAAGTGAGATGGATGAGTTCAGCCTGGCAGAAAGGCTCGGAATGGATGTGAAGACGGTCCGGAAGATACTCTACAAGCTCTATGACAGCAGGCTCGTGAAGTTTCGCCGCATAAAGGACGAGGAAACGGGGTGGTACATTTACCTCTGGAAGTTCGAGAATGAGAAGCTCAAGGGGCTTGTTGAGAAGATGAGGAGGGAGCGGGTCCAGAACCTCCACGAGCGGCTCGACTACGAGAAGAACAACCAGTTTTTTATGTGTGACAGCGGGTGCATACGAGTGCCCTTTGACAGGGCAATGGAGATGGGGTTCACCTGCCAGCACTGCGGTGCGAGCATGAACTTTGTTGATAACTCCCACATAATTGACCAGCTTGAGAAGCAGCTAAGTGAAATAGAGAAGGTTATAGGATACTGACCTGAGATCGGGGAGCAGCCCGAGAATCCCGGGGAATCCCCTCTTTCTTATTGTTGTGGGCTTCAGCTTCCTGCCCGAAAGGCGCTCTGCCGCTGCCACCGCTGCATCAAAGCCCCCGTACTCGTCGACGAGGCCGGGCGCATCCTTGGCGAGGTGAGGGTACCCGTCAAAGTATGCGAGCGCCCGGGGGCGGAGCTCTTCAAGGCTCGAGCGGAAGTATTCCCCCGCGCTGAGGGTCATGTTCTCGAAGTATGCGCGCTCCCCGGGACTGAGGCTCCGGAACGGGCTGCCCGCCGACTTGTTGCCGGGGTATGCAAGGACCTCGGAGGAGATGCCATACCGCGAGGCAAGGCCCTCAAAGCTCAGGAAGTTCATCATCGCGCCCATCCCCCCTACAAGCGAGAGCTCATCGGCAACCACATAGTCCGCAGAGGCCGCAACCCAGTATGCGCCGGACGTTGCGGAATTGCGCACGAGGGCAACCACCGGGACGTCCTGCGAGCGGACCCACCTCACGAGCTCGTGGCTGTCAACGGAGGTCCCGCCGGGGGAGTCGATGTCAAGGAGGATGGCGTCATAATCGAGGCCCTCAACCCGGTCCCGTATGTCCGACAGGGAGATATCCTGCCCGAGGGTGCCGTGCAGCTCAATTACGGCAAGCGTGCCCTGGGAAAGGAGCGTGGGTATGAGCAGCAGCGAAAGCATGCAATGACCACATAAGCATATTAAAATCCTTTGCTGATAATTTCTGTGATTTTGCTGGACGTCGGCTACAGGGGAAGCGGGGATGTGAAGGTCGTCCTGTACGGCAGGGGAGAGGTTTTTGAGGATGGCTCCTTCAGGCCATACATTTACATTGTCCCCCGGGACGGGAAACTGCCGGAAGGGGCGGAAGAGGTCGAGAGGATAGACCTCAACAGGAAGGTGAAGGTGTGGAAGGTTTTCTTCAGGCACCCGAAGGAGGTTCCCCGGAAGAGGGAAGAGCTGAAGGAACTCGGCGAGCTGAGGGAGGCAGACATACCCTTTGTGAGGAGGTACATGATAGATAAGGGGCTGCTCCCGCTGCACGAGGTGGTGCTTCCGGAGGTGAAGCCCGGGAAGAAGGAGGCACATGAGCTCCGGGTCCTTGCATTTGACATAGAAACCCTGACGGATGAGGGGACTGGGGTTGGCGACAGCAAGATAATAATGATAAGCCTCTTCGGGGAGGGGTTTGAGAAGGTCATAACGTGGGGACAGGAGGCTGCGAAGGGAGTGACCGTTGTTGAGAATGAGGCGGAGATGATAAGGGAGTTTGTGGCGGCCGTGGAAGCCTACGGCCCGGAGGTCATAGTGGGGTACAACTCCGACGGGTTTGACTGGCCGTACCTGAGGAGGCGGGCGGAAAAGCTGAAGGTGCCCCTGAAAATAAACGGCTCGCCCCTTCAGTTCGTCCGCAAGGGGAGGGATAACGCGGTGAGGATTGAGGGGCTCGTGAACATTGATCTCTACATCTTCATAAGGAATATGCTGTCGCAGTACATGCAGAGCGAGAGCCTGACGCTCAACGCCGTGGCGGAGGAGTTCCTCGGGAAGGAGAAGGTGCAGATAGGCGGTGCAATGGGAATTGAGGAGGCGTGGCACGGCGACATTGAAAAGCTCTACAGGTACTCGCTGCAGGACTCGAAACTCACATACCTGCTTGCCCTTGAGATACTCCCCATCCTGTACGGGCTTGCCAAGATTGTGGGGCAGACCATATTTGATGCGGCGCGCATGTCCTCGGGGCAGATGGTGGAGTGGCTGCTCATAAGGAAGGCGTTTGGGGAGAAGATGCTCGTGCCCAACCGCCCGAAGTATGAGGAGGCCGCAGAGAGGAGGGCCGTGCGGTTCGAGGGCGCCTTTGTGAAGGAGCCCATAAAGGGGCTTCACAAGCCCATAGCGGTGTGTGACTTCCGCAGCCTGTACCCCACAATAATCATCGCTCACAATATCTCCCCGGACACGATAAACTGCGGTCACAGGGGGTGCAGGAAGAACAGGGCTCCCACGGGGGTGTGGTTCTGCACGGATAAGGAAGGGTTCATACCGAAGACAATAAGGAGCATATTCGAGGAAAGGATGGCCCTGAAGGCAAGGATGAAGGAGCTGAAAAAGGGGACGGTGGAATGGAAGGTGGCATACACGAGGCAGACGGCCCTTAAGCTGCTCCTCAACAGCTTTTACGGGTATATGGGGTACTCCAACGCGAGGTGGTATGACATTGAGGCGGCGCGCGCAACGGCGGCGTGGGGAAGGGACTACATAACGCGCATAATGAGGGATGCCGCCATGCACGGCTTCACGGTAGTCTATGGTGACACGGATTCCGTGATGCTCACGTCGGACAGCAGCGAATTTGAAAGGGATGTGAGGAAGTTCCTGAAGGAAATAAATGCCAAGCTGCCGGACCCGATGAGGCTGGAGCTTGAGGGAATATTCCGTAGCGGGGTTTTTGTCACGAAGAAGAGGTACGCGCTGATGAGGAAGGACGGGAGCCTCGTTGTGAAGGGGCTTGAGCGCGTGAGGAGGGACTGGAGCGGGCTTGCGCGGAAGTCGCAGGAAGAGGTCATAAGGCTCGTGCTTCAGGGAAAGGTCGGGGAGGCCAAGGAGTTCATAAAGGGGTTGGTGAAGAAGCTCAGGGCAAAGGAAGTCCCCATTGAGGAGCTTGTGATAAGGACGCAGCTGAAAAAGAGGATTGAGAGCTATGAGCAGCAGGCGCCCCACGTCAAGGTTGCAAGGAAGCTCAGGGCAATGGGAAAGAAGGTCACGCCCGGCACGGTCATAGAGTATGTGGTGGCGCCGGGCAGCAGAAGCATCTCGGACAGGGCGGTGCCCGCCTCGGTCGCCAAGGACTACGATGCAGACTACTACATAGAGAACCAGCTCCTTCCCGCAGTGAGCCGCATATTTGAGGCGCTGGGCGGGGACATTGAGGAGCTCAGGATGAAGCAGGCGGGGCTCAGCCAGTTCTTAGAATAAGCGCGCCCTGCGGAGAAGCACAAACACGAGGACACTGGCCAGGAGGCTCGAGCTCACGAGGGTGGCAAAGGCAAGGGAGCTGTGCTGCATGGGGAGGGAAATGTTCATCCCGTAGAAGCCGGACACTATGTTGGGTATTGCCATGGCGATGCTGACTATGGTGAGTATCCGTATCACGATGTTCATATTGTTGTTCACAATGCTCGCATAGGCGTCCATCGTGTTTGTGAGTATGTCAAGGTACATATTGACCATCTCGAGCGCCTGCCGGTTGTCTATCATTATGTCCTCAAGCACGTCCTCGTCCTGCTCGTACAGGCGGATGAACTTGCCGCTCATCAGCTTGTCAAGAACGCGCTGGTTGCCGGTCAGGGCGCTCTTGAAGTAGGTCAGCGTTCGCTGGGCGCGGAGCAGGTCAAACACCTCCTTGTTCTCAAGGGAATCGATTATGCGCTCGTCTATGTCGTCTATGAACCTGTCAATGTGCTTCAGGTGGCTGAGGTAGGAGCGAACGGTCATCCAGAATATCTGCAGGATGAAGCGGGCGCGCTTGGTCGTGTAAAATCCCCTCGGGCCCTCCTTGAATATGCGGAGGACATTGGTGTTTCCGGGGGAGATGGTGACAATGAAGTTCTTCACGAGCACTATGCCGAGGGGCACGGTCTCAAGGTTTCCCTCAAAGACCTTGGGCGCCTGGAGGATGATGAGCCGGGTGCGGCCCTCGCTATCAACGCGGGGCTGCTCGTCAAAGTCGAGGCTGCTCTCCACAAATCCCCGGGGAATCCCCAGCCCCTCGAGGAACTTCTTCTCCTTCTCATTCGGGGCCACCACGTTGATCCAGCAGCCCGCGAGGGGCTCCTTGAGCGTCTTCAGCCGCTCATCGTGGGAGCCCTTGAAGAAGAATTCAATCATGGAAGGGCTACAAGGAGCTATTTAAGTTAGTTTTGCAGGTATTGAGGTGAGGCCCGTCACCGCATTCCTGCTGATAAACCTCGTTGCGTTTGCACTGTATCCCTTCGTCGCGGCGAGCCCGAGGATTGAGGAATACAGGCCGCGGGAGTTCCAGCCGGGGCAGGAGGCAGCGGGGAGCGTGGCGGTCTTCAAGTACCTGCTTTGGATGACGGCGGCGCTGGTGGCGCTCAAGCTGATAAGGTTCAGGCTGGTGTGGCTGATTGACCTCTCCGTTTTCCTGACGGGATACATATTCGGCTCGCTGTTCCGCGCGGGACTGCCGCTGGGGCTTTTGCTCCTGTACCTGCGGAAGAGGAAGGAGGTGCGCTGGTTCAACCTCTCCTCGGCAGGGACAATAGTGGCGTTTGCGCTGCTCCTCGCAAAGTTCGTGACGCCGAAAGCGGCGATGCTCCTCCTTGCACTGCTGAGCATATATGATGTCGTGGGTGTGCTGTGGCTCCCCTACATAAAATTCCTCTGGCTCGAAACGGGGAAGATTGACCCGAAGTGGTTCGAGGCCGTGGCACTGGTCTTCGACGAAGGCATGGTGGGAGCAGGAGATTTCACGCTGCCGCTACTCTTTTCGCTTAGCTTTGGTCTTGCGGGACTTGCGTCCGTGCCGCTTCTTGCCGCTGGCTTCTGGCTCAACCAGCTCCTCGCCCGCAGGCTCGGAGCCTTCCCCGGCATCCCCTTTCAGGCTTTCTTCGCTTACCTCTTTTA
>WAMX01000098.1 GCA_015522095.1 Nanobdellati archaeon
CCATCGCTCAGCTTGATTATGCTGTGTATGTCCTCCACTGCCTTGAAGTGCTCTATCTTCGGGATTACCCATACATCCAGAGCGTCCTCTTCCTCAAGAAGCCCGTTGAGCTCGATTATGTCTTCCGCGCTCCTCGCGAATGAGAGCGCCACCATGTCAATTCCCCTGTCCAGCCCGAACCGTATGTCCCTTATGTCCTTCTCGGTGAGCGTGGGCAGCTCTATGTCCCTGTTTGTGAAAATCACCTTCGCCCCCCTGCGGAGCTTCCCTGCCCTGTTCAGCTCGAGCCCCTCGCCGGTCACCCGCGCCCTGAACTTCCCATCATCAATCAGCAGCTCATCACCCTCCCTGAGCTCGGTGTCCGGCGTGAGCTTCAGCTCCATCGAGTTTATGCCCCTTGACACGGAGGACTCCCGTGCCACCCTCACCTCGGGGCCCGCGGTGTCAAGCATTACGGGCGTTCCCGGCGAAACCTCCCTCACAAGCTTTATCTTCCTGCCGTGCTCCCTGTGGTCCCCGTGGGAGAAGTTCAGCCTGACCACATCCACGAGCGCTGCGGCCCCTTCAAAAACGCCCTCCAGCGAGGGGCCGAGTGTTGCGACAGTCTTGACCCTCATGCATGCCTTCAATACCTTTTTTAATAACTGTTTTCATTTCAGGTATGAACCGGCTTCTGGTCCTCCTACTTCTCGGGTTTGCAATGGTTGTCCTGCTCGTGCCCTTTTCCTCCTATGGAGGGGACCTTGAGCGCGTTTCCCTCTACCGCTCCGGGGGGAGAGTCCTCCTCAAGGGCGATTCGGGGCAGCTCGAGCTCCCCTTCGCCGAAGCGGAGAGCTCCCTGTTTGAGCTTCTGGACCCCTCGAATGTGCAGAGGGTGGAGCTTGTCCCGTATGGGGGCAGGGTCGGGTGCAATGTCCTTGATGGAAGCGGGAAAAGGGTCTCGCTGGAGCCCGGCGAGTGCCTGACCCTTGCGCTGAGGCTTGAGCGCCCCGTTTATGTGGACCGCTCCCTGCTGAAAAAGCCATCACTTGAAGAACCCGCTGAGCTTGGCCTGTGATTCCGCTTCCTGAAGCCTCTTCACCGTGTCCCAGCTCCTCCTCACGAAGGGGGGGAGCCGCTCCTTTGAGCGAACAAGCCGGGCTATGAACTCGGCAGTCTTTGGATCACCGGGGTATCCCGAGCCAAAATCCCCGTGCTCTTCCCTGAGCCTTGCTATCTCCCTGTCCCTGAGGACCTTGGCAACAATGCTTGCGGCACCCACCACCACGTGGTTCTCGTCCGCCCTGTGTTCCGCCACCACCTCTATGTCAAGCCCCAGCTTCTCCTCCAGCCTCTTCTCGAATGCATCTATCACCGCCCTGTCGGGCCTTGCCCGGGCCACTATGTCCCTCACCGCCATCATCTCCAGCCTGTTCAGGTTGAACGCGTCTATCTGGTGCGGCTCGATTACCTTTACAAATACCTCTCCCATTTCCTGCAGCTTTTCCGCGAGCTCTTCCCTCTTCCCGGGCGTGAGCTTCTTGGAGTCCTTTACTCCCATCACTTCAAGCTCCTCGAGCCTGTCGTGCTCTATGAGAAATCCGACCATGACGAGCGGCCCGATGACGGGCCCGCGGCCTGCCTCATCAACCCCAAGGACTTTCACATCCCCTGTAAATTTCGCCGCAATAAAAGCTTACCCCCAGAGCAGGAGCGCCGAGGCTGCCAGGACGACAAGCGCGGCGAGCAGCATTCCCCCCGTGCCGTCCCTTTTCTCAACCACCAGCTTGCCCCTCAGGCTGCCGGCTTCAAGCTCATACTCCCCCGGATTGAGCTCCGGGAACCCCACATATCCCTCTCCATACTTCCTCAGCACGGTCGCGCCGTCCTTCCTGACCGTGATGTTTGCGGGCCCTTCCAGAACAATGTAGTTCCTGAAGACCTGCGTGTATGGCACCACCGCCTCGTAATCGCCGGCTTTCAGCGCGGCTGCCGTGCAGCTCCCCTCCAGCGCCAGCCTCGCGGTTTCCCCCCTGCCAAGCTTCAGTGTTCTCTGCAGCGTGTTCCCGCAGCTCATCCACACCGGGAGCTCAAGGTCATCATAAGCGGTGAAATTGCACTCAAACAGCCCCTCTGCAGAGCAGGAAACATCGAAGAACCGGACAGTCCCCTCCCCACCGGGGTATTTCACCGTGTGCACGCCCGGCAGAAGGGGCAGCCTCACCGCGGCATCCGTGCCGTTGAGATAGACGAATGCTATGGCCTGCCCGTCAAATATCACGGGCCCCGTTGAGTTGATGAGCAGGTATGTGAGCAGCAGGTGGAGCATTATCTTTTCACTATCTGAAAGTTTAAAAATGTGATTATATTTTACTAACCACTATAAAGTAACATTTATAAATTCAAATGAGTCATAATATACTATGTCTATACCTTCGGCCCTTGTAAGGGACGTGTCCATCGAGGATGTTCAGGATCTCTACCTCCTGCTCAGGGATGGTGGAAAGGCGGCTACAACGGCCGTTGCGGGCGAGCGGTTTGAAGTTTATGAGCGGGATGAGGTCAGGGGAACCAAAAACTTTGAGAACTTTTACGCCAGTCTTCTGAAGGTTATGAAGGATGTGCGGAGAGTTGATGCCAAACGAAAAAACGGCAGGCTAACGCGCCACGAGTCCTACAGTATACTTGACTCCCGCAGCAGAAACTTCCACCAGTATCGCATTTCGGGAAGTGACTCTAGCGGGCCGACACTTGGGGAGACCATAGGCGCGCTTGCTGATCACTATCTGGGGTTGGAATTGAGTGAGGGCGAGCTTGAAACTTTGCTCGTCAATGCCCGCAGCTCAGCCATTGATAATGCCAACAGGCTGGGGATACGCAAGATTAATGAAAAAGACCTTTATGTGCGTGTTGCCACGGCTCAGACCATTGCCGCATCGCTGGTTGAAAAATTCGTGGACGCGGAACTTGAACGCGTTTCTTCCAGAAACCGTATCCAGCTGAACCTTTACCGCGAATATTTCAGAGAGAAGCGTGGCAGAGGAGACATCTATAACTATTCAATAATGAAGCCTGCCCACAGGCTGACCGATGATGACTTTCACACCTCGTTCGCTGAAGCTTCTGCCCTGTACTATGAGAGTGACATATACTTCAATGTTGTGGATATGGAGTCTGGAAACCCTGACAGGATGCACATAAGGCTGGGACACAGGGACGATGCGGAGGAGCACCTCAAAGAATCTTTGAGGGCCCGGATTTACTCCCATCTTTACAAGATGGGCCGCAGCGCGAAGGACTACAAGATTGTGCGCGGGGGCATATTCCGGGATAAGAGACCGGATGATATGTCCACGCTTGCTGCTGGTGGCGGTTTCGGAGGCTACGCCGGACACCTCAGCGCGGGGGCGTTTTCTCTCAGCCCGCTGTGGGCGGTTGGTGCGACTGTTGCCGGTGGTGCTGCCGCTGCTGGTTTGGGCATCAGCTATTTCGTCAATCACACGGGCGTTGGGACCAGATTGAAGAAGTGGGTGGGAAGGGGCCTGCGCAGGGTCAAG
>WAMX01000099.1 GCA_015522095.1 Nanobdellati archaeon
CCAGGAAGTTGTGCAGCCCATCGCCGAAAATGACGAGGTAATTCACGGGGTGGGAATCCTCGTTGCAGTGGTGCCAGTGGAGGACCCTCTCAAGGAGGAAGAATCCGAGGAAGCCGAAAGCGGCAAGCTCGGGCGCATAGGTCAGGGCATCCATCGCCTCGGGGAGTATGTGCAGGAGGGCCCCTCCGAGCATCGCCCCCGCTGCAAAGGCGACGAGGGGTCCCATAAGGCGGTTCAGGGCATCCTCGCGGACATAAAGGCTGAAAGCGCCCACAAGGCCCACGAGGCTGTTTATGGCGGTCGCTGCGAGTATGTAGGGCAACACGGAGCTTCCAGAAGCGGAAGGTTAAAAAGTTAAGTCGGAGCTTATTTCTTGTGGATCCTGGCGGTCATTCAGGCGGGGTACCGAAGCCAGGTCAAACGGGCAGGACTTAAGATCCTGTGGCCAGTGCCTCCGTGGGTTCAAATCCCACCCCCGCCACTCGAGCTTTTAAAAAAAGCTCCACGCGAGCGGAGCTCGCGGGACCCGGGAGGGAGTCCCGTGGTCGGCCATGATGTGAAAGGCGGGCACACTGCATCCAGAGGATGTGCGGGTGATGAAGGGAAGTGTCGCGTCTGATGGGACCGGGGAAAGGAGAAAGTCACGAAGGAGTCCCTTCCCTCCCGCCGAAAGCGACCTGGACGGGCTCATTGAGCGCGTGCGCGGAAGCGGGTTTTTGAGGGCAATCTGCAGGGGGAGAAAAGCTGAAATTGCAGACTTTATGAAGGAGAGTCGCCCGAAAGGACCGCCAGGAGTGTCGGTTGTCGCTGAAGGCCTGACCGGGGAGGAAGAGGAGGTGCTGCGCGGACTGGCAAAGAAATTTGAGAAGGAGGCATTCATCAAAGTTGGCGGGGCGGGCAACCCCCCAAGGGCAATTTTCAGGGCAAGTAGATGCGACCCCTTCATAATGAGGGAAAGGGGCATCCGGATAAACATAGCGTATCTGCGAAACCCGGAGGGGAAAACGCCCTCCGTGAGCAACTGGTTCCCCAGACCAAAGAAGGGGCTTTATTTTCTGAGGCTCAAGAGGGCATTTGGGTATGGAATCCTCTCCGCAGCAGGCTATGGAGAGTGCGAGTCCTCTTACTGCTACCTGAACAGGCGAGTCCTTGAGGCGCCAGAGCTCCTGGACTTCATAAACCGGCAGAAAGCACCCGAGATCTGCTGGCAGCACTACATAGAGGTGGTGTAGTTGATAACACTGTCCCCCCGCTACGACGAAATTCTAAAAGGCCACAACAAAGGGATTGTGAAAAAGGTGCATAATCGATACAAAAAGACAGTGGAGCTTGTTGGGAAGGGCGGGATAGTCTGGCTGCCGGTCCCGGGAGAAATCGACCGTGCCGTGCTGGAAAAATTCCATGAAAGGGAGTACCTGCGCGAAATAAATTTCGATGAAGATGAGATTGCAAGAATCGATTACACTATAGCCGCAAGTGAGCTCCACGGGGTGGAGGAATACCTCGACAGAGGTGGCCTGTTTTTCCTGGGCGGGGGCTTCCATCACGAAACCCCAAAGACGGGGACCTTTGGAAGGTTCAATGATGTGGGCATAGTGCTCAAGCACCTTGAGGAAAGGTTTCCCCGGCGGATGGTAATTGACCTGGACTGCCACCACGGCAACGGACTCGAAATAGGGTTTTACGATGACCCCACCGTCCTCTACTTTTCAATGCACAGGGAGGACCTGTGGCCACACACGGGGAAGATAGTTGACCTGGGAAGCATCCGTGCCTTTGGATTCAACGTGAATTATCCCTTGAGGAAGGACGTGGAACCGGAAGAATACCTGGGGGCCCTTTCAGCCCTGCTGGAATACCTCGTCTCAGGATTCCGCCCGGAGTTCATAGTTTACATTGCAGGTGCCGACATTGACAGGGAAGACGGATTTGCAGGCCTGTCAGAGTTTGGCGTGGAGGAGATAATCCGCAGGGACCTTGTGGTCAGGGAGCATATCCGGAAGGCAAATGTCCCCCATCTGGTCGTGCTGGGCGGCGGCTGGGGGGTCAATGCCCCGGAGATACATTACAACACATGGAGGGTGTTTGCAGGTGACCTACCCGGAAAGCGCCTGCAGGTTTACAGGGGTGGGCTCCCGCCCGACAGGCTGAGAAAAATTAAGTTCATCAGGGAGGTGACGGCCGGCGTGTTCAGCCGGAAACCCGGCAAAGGCATATATTCCACCTTTGCGAAGGGATAATATGAATGGCGAGCTCCTCATACCCGCCGTGTTCATTGTTGCGTACTATGTTGTAAGGCAGTTTGAGGACATGAAGAAGTGGCTCGCGGGACCGCTCCTCTCCGCGCCCGTGCTCCTCTCCGTGTCGATGGGCCTGGACCTCAGGTACGTGCTTGCCTATGGCATCTTTGCAATGCTCTCTGCCTTTGACACGAAAGGTATATACCCCGTCATATTCGGCACGTTCTTCGCGTATGTCGCCTACGCGGCGGGAGACCGGCTCCTTGCCGTGCTTCCGCTGTCCATCGTGGCCCTCGCGCTCCCGCTGGCAGACCTGACAAACAGGCTCGCGTGGAGGAGTGAACGGGGCGCGCTCTGGACAGCACTTATGTACGCCCTCTCAGCGGGCACATCCGCCCTTGTCCTCACATCCCTCGGCCCGGTCAATCCCCTCTGGGGGCTCTTCATAGGGGCAGTCGCCACGTGGTCGGCAAGGCTCGACCGCCACATAGCCCTGCCCACCTATGTGTTTGCCTCGCTCGGTTTCCTCGGGATTGGGGCAAGGGAGGCACTTATGGGCTTCGGGTTCAGCCTGATAGCAAGTTCGCTGGCATATTACCTGGATGCGCTGGACATAAATGGCCTTGTGGGGGCAGTTCTCCTCGGGACCTTCCTTTACGCCTTCTCCCCGGGGATATTTACCGCGCTGCTCGCCTTCCTTGTATCCGCATCCATACTCGGGAGGTTTGCGCGCCACGATGAGCGCTTCCAGGAGAAGGGGCACAGGACGGCCATACAGGTCATGTCAAACACATTTGCAGCCGTGCTCGCGGGCCTTCTGTTCATGAAGGGCTATCCCATGCTCGGCGCGGCCATCGCGGCAGTCGCCGCCGCAACGGCGGACACCTGGGCCACGGAGCTCGGGAGCCTCAGCCGGCGTAAGCCACGGCTGATAACGACGATGAAAATTGTGGAGCCCGGGATGAGTGGAGGGGTAACGCTGCTCGGGCTCGCGGGCAGTGCAGCCGCCGGGCTCTTCATAGCCCTTGTGAGCTATCCATTCTTCGGCACGGAGTACTTCATGTACGCGT
>WAMX01000100.1 GCA_015522095.1 Nanobdellati archaeon
AGTCCGCGAGCCGCTCGCGCAGTTCGGCAATGCTCTTCTCAAGCCTGCGCCGCTCCGCATTCACGCTCGCTTCCCTCTGCTCGACCAGCCGCGCCTCGTCCTCCTCGCGGAAGCGGCGCTCGACCTCTTCAGGGGAGAGGGGCAGCTCTGCCAGCTCGCGAAGCCTCCGCCACATCTCCTCCGGCTCCCCCCATATCTGCTCCACGAGCCTGCCTATGCCGAGGGCGCGTGCCACGCCGCGCTTGTCCTTTCCCTCAATGGCACGCATAAACTCGTCCCTGTCAAGGTAATTCACGCTCTCGGGCGGGGAATACTGCCGGGGCATGCGGCGGAGTGAGGCCACCACCTGACCGTCGCGGAGCAGCGCCACATTGAGCCTGCCAAAGAGCTCAAACACGAGCTCGGAATCCCCCACCTCAAGAAACACAACGCGGTCGAGGTTGTGCTGCCGCACTCCGGTGATTACCCTGCCGGAGATGTGCTTGCGCAGGTACATGCAGAACCCGTCCGGCTCCCCCCGCGGCGCATACCTGGCGGGGTAGAAGCCGCCGGGGCGTGCTATGAGGAAGCCCCCCGTGACTTCAAAAACAAGGAGGTCACCGCTCCTCCACACCTTCCCTATCCTCTTCCCTTCCAGCTTCGTGCTTCTTAAAAGCCTGTGAAGCTCTAATCCGCTCAACAATCCTATCACCGAAGTACTCAAAGAAACGGCGCGAGAGCTTTAAAAGCCGTGTGTTGCCAGCCGGCGCGGTGGATATCAGGCCCAGCTCCTCAAGCCTGCGTATGTGCTCATACGCCCTGTTCCCCCGGCTGTGGACGATGTCACTCTGAAGGACAGGGGCGTAGTATGCTATCATGGCAAGGGTCTTGAGCTCCGACTTGGAAAGCTCTCCCTTGCCGAGGAACCAGAGCGACTCGAGGAAGCGGTCTTCCACCGTCATGAAGGCTGTGTCGTCCGTTTCCCTCAGGATGATGGGGCCGCGGTACTTCTCAGTGAGGCTGGCGATGGCATCCTCTATCTCAAGAATGCTTGCCTGCAGGAGCCTAGCCAGCTCTTCCTTCCTCACCGGCTTCCCGGCCATAAACAATGCCGCTTCCACCCAGTTTCTTAACTCTGATTGCTCCATTCCATTCCTCCTGTTCAAGCAGCACTGCGCCCTTCGAGGCAAGGTGGAGGAGGGCAAGGAAGGTTATGGCGCCAAGCCTCTCAATCACCACCTCATCGGGCAGGGCAGCAAGCACCCGCTCAATGGACTTGCTTATGTCAAACGCATAGAAGCGCACTTCGGGGCGCTCGCTGCTGCGGGATATGCGCTGCTTCTCCAGCTCGAATGCCTCCTTCAGTGCATCCAGCAGCTCAAACACGGTCACCTTCCGCTCAACCCTGCGCGACACGGGGATGATTTCAATGTCGGGCACGGCAAGCGGCTCCTTCTCGGCGACCTCCCGCGCATCCCGTTCCTCAAACACGCGGCTCTTGAACCGCAGGAGCACGGCGGCGGTCAGCAGAGCATTCCCGGAGATTCGAAGGTCACGCTTCTGGCGAATCTCCTTCAGGTACTCGTCACAGAGCCGCACGAGGTCCAGGTCCCAGGGGTCAAGCTCCCCCCTGTCTATAAGCCTGAATATCCGCGGCTCCACACTGTGGAGGTCCTGCATCGCCAGAGAGAGCGCATCCACATATGGAAAGGCAACTCATAGTATTAATACTCTTCTTTGACTTCAACGGGCTCAAGAAAGTATCTCTCGACCTCTGCGAGTGTTTTAAGCGCCGTAATGAATAGAGGACCTATAACAATGCCGGAAAAGCCGAAATAGTAGATGCCCGCAGTCATGCTGCCCAGAAGGACGGCGGGATGCAGCGTCCCCCTGTAGCGCATCTTGAAGAAGGGGTCGAGCAGGAGCATCCAGGCGAGCTGGAACGCCACGACCGCGGCGATGGACACGTAGTTTCCTGCAAGGTACTGCTCGTACAGCGGGAAGGCATAGACCATCCAGGCCCCGACCAGCGGGAGCACCGAGAATAGCGTGGCGAGGAAGGAATACACGAGCGGCGACGGCACGCCCGTGAACTTGAGCACAGAGAAGCTGAAGATGAAGTAAAATGCCATGCTCACGAACACCCCCATAACTATGGAGCGGAGGTTTTCCCACCCCTCCTCAATGAGCTTCTCCGCCTTGCCCTTCGGCAGGTATGTTGCTATCGCCCCCCTGAGCCGCCACCCGTCAACAAGGAAGAAATAGCTGAACAGCAGGAAGAAGAGGAACTGCACGACTATGGAGGGCAGCGAGCGGGCAACGCTTATGGCAAAGTCCTTCAGGGGAAGGTTGGAGCTGAGCTGGAGGAGGTTTGTCTGCTCCTCTGGGGAAAGGCGGTTGTAGAGGTCAACAAGGGCATTGACCTGGTCAACGAGCGTGCCCGCCACGGAGTAGCTCAGGTACCCGATGGTGCCGATGGACACGGCAATGAGGAAGATGGCAAAGAGCCGCCTGCGGAAGACGCTGTAGACCGGATTGAGTGCCACGGCGAGCACGGTTGCGAATGCGATGGAGGAGAGCAGCGGCTTCACGAAGTAGAAGAGGAGCAGCCCGAGCACGACCTCCCTGAGCACATTTCTGAATACACGGGGAAGTATATTAAGATATCAGTCGGCGGTGCGGCCGGGATAAAAAAGAAAGAAGGGAATCAGCGCTTTTTGCGCGCCTTCTTTGCGGGCTTCTTCGCCGGCTTTTTCTTCGCAGCCTTCGCGGGCTTTGCCGAGCGCATGAAGTCCGTGATTGCGGATGCAACGATGTCCTTTGTGCCAAGCCCGATGGAAAGTCCCATGCCCAGCGCAAGCCCGAGTCCCGCTGAAGCCACGACCACCAGCAGCAGGTAGTTCAGCAGCTGTGCCGCCTGCGGGTAGAGCACCGTAAGCGCCAGTATTGCAACAAGGTACACCAGGAAGTAGTAGATTATCATTCCGATCGCGGGGTACTTTGAGTAGAGGTCAATGTTCTTCTTGGCATAGCTGGAAACCTGGAAGCCCACATAGGTGAGCACCATCGCCTCGATCACAAGCACGCTGAGGGTCTTTATCTCCTCTATGAATGCCGCAAGTGAGGGTATCTGCAGGGCCATCAGCGCCGCTATGACGAAGTAGAGGTAGGTGTACCACTCGACGAAGATTCTCGCAAGCTCCACAAGGTCAATGCCAAGGAAAGTCGAGTCCATCCCAAGGCTCTCAATGCTCTCTCGAAGCTTCAGTGCATTCAGGAACCGCTTTGTAATAAGTCCAAGCAGCTTTCCTGCAATTATGCCCGCCAGAAGAACAACAAGGGCAAGGGCAAGTTTTGTTCCGGCCTCCACGAAGAGAGGCTGGATCAGTTCATATACCATATAATCCCTGGAAGGGGGAAATATTTAACTGAATCGAACAACTGCAGAGGGGGAAGACTTTTTAAAGCCCAACCCATCTCACCTCTATGGGCCTCAGGGACGCCAGCTGTTACAGGGAGGTCAAGGGTAGGCCGTACACCCGCAAGTCCATCAGGGTCATGAAGAAGGCGTTCATCCGCGGCGTTCCCGGTCCCAAGATAAGGATTTTTGACATGGGCAACAAGCAGAAGCGGGAGTGGAAGGTGGCTGTGCACCTTGTTTCCAAGGACCTCATACAGGTCAGGCACAACCAGCTCGAGTCCGTGCGAATGGTGGTCTTCCGCCCGCTGAACAAGCTTGTGGGAAGGCAGAACTTCTACTTCCGCGTGCGCGCATACCCCCACCATGTGCTGAGGGAGAACCCGCTGGCAACCGGAGCCGGTGCGGACCGCTTCCAGCAGGGCATGAGAAACGCGTTTGGCAAGCCCATAGGGACTGCCGCCCGCCTGCGCCCGGGGAAGGTCCTCCTGAGCGTCTACGTCGATGACAGGCGCCACATTCCCCTGATAAAGAAGGCATTTGAGACCGCGTCCAAGAAGCTCAGCGGGAATTACCGCATAGAGGTGGAAGAGGGCGAGTTTAAGGTATAAATATAGCCTTGCGTAGTTTTTTTGTGTTTGGTGCCATTTCGAGGGTATTCTCCCGGCAGAAGGAGCCCGGGAACCTTGAGGAAAAGACAGACCTCGTGCTCGAGCTTGTCAAGGAGATACGGGACGAGCTGAAGCCCCTCGGACCCACGGGAGAGCGCGTGAGCAGGCTGGAGCTGATAATGGGTGCGATATCGCAGCTTGAGCCGGGGGAGAGGAAGGCGGTAATGCAGGAGCTTGAGGCCCTTGAGGTTGACGAGCAGATTGTCGCATTCATAGAGGCTCCCAAGACCATTGAGGAGATTGCGCAGCACATAAGCAGGAGCTACGGGTACACGGCGAACAGGCTGAGGTACCTGCTGAAGCAGGGAAAGGTCATGCGGAAGCGGGACGCGGTGACGAGGAAGTATGTTTATGTGCGGCTCAGCACGTAGATGTCGTGCACGGAGTTGTTCTGCCAGTGTCCCCTGCCGTTGAAGGCAGGGAGGAGGACGGAATACTTCCGGTGGCTGAAGGTGGAGACAAGCCCCTCATACTCGTCCAGCAGGCGCGCCGTCTCCGGGACAACCACCACCCTGTCCGAGCTCCTCAGGCAGTTCTCAAGCACGCGGCGCTCGTAGCCCTCCCACTCCCCATTGAGGCGGGCATATCCATCCCCAAGCTTGTACAGTGTCTTGAAAAGCAGTGTGGCATCAAACCTCTTGCCTATGGGCTCGTGCGCAAGCTGCAGGAGGACCCTTCCCCTTTTCCTGAGCTCGCCGATGTGCCCGCCCACCTGGTAGAACTTCCGGTATGCCTCGCGGGGGCTGGCCGCACCCTCAAGATATGTGACGTCCTTCCCCATTGAGATCAGGAAATCCGAGGGGGCAAGATACCTGCCCGGTCCCGCCTCGAGGACAGTCCTGTCGTCCCTGAAGATGTGCCCGAAGGCCCCGCAGAAATCCCCGAAATCAAACCTTCCATACAGCTCTTGCTTCATCGCGGTATCCCCTCCCCTCGAACAGGTATTTCCCCAGGGATGCGGGAGTGTATGGCTCAACAATCCGGACAGCACCGCGGAGTATGAGGGCGGAAACGCCCATCCCGGGGCTGATTACCACCTCCCCCATTGAAGAGTAGGCCTCCACAACCTCCCACGCGAGCCCCTCCACGGGGGAAGTGTCAAGCGACTTCGCCATGTCCTGGACCCAGAAGGTGCCCTCCCTCCCATCCACCGACACGAAGACCCTGCAGAAGGGAAGCCCAAACGCCTCAAGGTATCGCGGGAGCTCGGACTCGAAATATGTGTTTACGGCCGCGCCGGGGAACTCCCTCGCCCTGCCCCCAAGGCGCTCGACGAAGCGCGGCACATACCTGCCCGTCGCGAATATGTGGCTGTCCCTGTCGGTGGAAGGGTCACTAAGGACAAGGATGTCCGGCTCAAACTCCTGCAGGGTGTCAAGCTCCCTTTCAATGGATGAGTGCCAGAACCCCGCCTCATCAGGGACCTCAAGCGGGCCCGCACCCGCAGGGCGGAGGGCATATGCAATCTCCACTCCGGAATAACAATCAGCTCCTAAATAAATCTTCCCAGCTGTCAACCCTGGCGCGCTGGAAGTACTCCGCCCGCTCCGGCGCCACGGAGAGCCCCCGCTCGTATGCAAGCAGGCCGGAGTAGGCTATCATGGCGCCATTGTCCCCCGCAAACTCGGGCGGGACGGCATACGCCCTCGCACCCCGCTCAGCACACATAATCTCAAACATCTCCTTTAGCCGGCGGTTCTGGGCAACACCCCCTATGAGGAGCACCTCCTCCTTTCCGGTGTGCGCCATCGCCCTCTCCGCAACCTCCACGAGCATTGCGAACGCGTGCTCCTGATAGCTGTAGGCTATGTCCCTGGCGCTGTGGCTCTCAAGAAGCTGCTTCGCCCGCGTGAAGAGCCCGGAATAGCTGAGGTCCATGCCCTTCACCACATAGGGGAGGGGCAGGAACCTGCCGCCCCGCGCAAGCTTCTCCAGCTTGGGCCCGCCGGGGTGGGGGAGGCCAAGCTCCCGGGCAAGCTTGTCCAGCGCATTCCCCAGCGCAATGTCAAGCGTTTCGCCGAGTATGCGCCAGCCGCGCACAATTATCTGGGTGTTCCCCCCGCTGATGTAAACAAAGACGGGGTCGCGTGCGGGAGTTGTGGCGAGGCCTATCTCAAGGTGGGCAACCGCGTGGTTCACGGGCACAAGGGGCACTCCAAGCTCGCGGGCAAGCCGGGCGGCAATGTCCCTCCCCACCCTGAGGCAGGGGCCTATCCCCGGGCAGGCAGAGTATGCAATCAGGTCCGGCGCTTCCTCAAGGGCGGGTCCGAGAAGCCCCTCCGCCACGGCGAGATGGTGCTCCGCAGCCTCCCTTGGCACAATCCCCCCTTTCTCGGGGCGGTACATGTCCAGCTCATTATAGACGGGGCCGCCATCCCACACCCCCACACCAAAGGTGTGGGCGGTGCTTTCTATGCCAAGCACGCGCACAGCAACAACAGGCACGCTTTTTTAATTATCTTTCCAAAGTTAAATTGTGGTAAGCGCCATTGTCGCGGTCAACTGGGCAGTCCTCACCGTCTCGCTTTACCTCGCGATATACTATCTCCTCCTCATAATGGACAGGAAGGAAAGGAAGAGCGGGCCGGAGAAGCTCGTCGATGTGACAGTGCTCATACCCGCATACAACGAGGAAAAGAACATAAGGAGGGCGCTGGAGTCCGTGGCGGGGCTGGACTACCCCCGGGAGAAGCTACACATAATGGTCATTGACGATGGCTCAACGGACGGCACATTCAGGGCTGCAGAGGGGTTTGCAAGGGAGCACCCGGAGCTCGATGTGAAGGTGCTCCGCAACAGGAAGAACCTGGGAAAGGGAGCGTCACTCAACAGGGCGCTCGGGCTTGTCAGGACACCTTATGTCGTGACCATGGACGCTGACTCATTTGTGGAGGAGAAGGCACTCAGGGAGGTCCTGAAGAAGGCGAAGGGAAACGCGGTCGTGGCCGCGTGCATTTTCCCCGAGAAGGCCTCGGGCGTGGCGGAGAAGCTTCAGGAGATAGAGTACATTGCAAGCAATTACCTCGCGCACCTGCTGAGCGGGTTCGATGCCCAGCTTGTCGCCCCGGGACCGTTCTCGCTCTTCCGGACCGAGGCGCTCAGGGAGATAGGGGGGTTTGATGAAACGGCCCCCGCGGAGGACCTTGAGGTGGTCTTCCGCCTCAGGAAAAGGGGATACAGCATGGACTTTGCGCCGGAGGCGCACGTTTACACGGAAATCCCCCCCAGCATGACGGGGCTGATAAAGCAGCGCAGGAGGTGGAAGCTCGGAGTGCTTGATGCCGTGGAGAAGCACCCGAGGTATGCCGTGCCTGTGAATGTGTTCTCCGAGCAGGTCTTCTTTGCGCTCGTGTTCTCGCTGTCCCTGCTCATGCTCCTCGGGCTGCTTGCCTACCAGCTCTACAGGAAACTTGACAGCGCGTACATCTTCTTCAGGGCAGTGGGGCTGAACATACTGCCCTTCCTCAGGAACCTCGAGCTGAACTTTGACCCGTATTACCTCGATCCGCAGACCCTCTTTTACGCGGCGTTCGGGATGGTCGTGACAACGGCCGTGCTCGTCATAACCTTCAGGTTCTTTGAAGAGCGGAAGGTTTCGCTCAAGGATGTGGTGTTCTACTTTTTCCTGTATCCCGGAGCGCTTATAATGGTGTACCTCTTGGCTTTCAAGTCGTGGCTTACGAGGGATTATAAATGGTGAGCAAGGCGGTGCTTGCAGGCGCGATAACTCTCATAGTGTTCACAGCGGGGCTGAGCTTTGGCATGCTGTGGGACAGTATGAAGAAGGACAGGCTGCGGAAGAACATAGACGAGATAACCGTGTATTCCTCCGCGCTCTTCCTTGAGAGCCAGCTCCTGCCAAGGGTCAGGTGCACTTCAATGGAGCCCCTCCTGACCGACGCAATAAAGGACATATCCAGTGCCCTGAAGAGCTACGAGGTCTACACGAAGAACTCCCGCATAGACATAGACCAGCAGCGCCTTCTCTACAGGCGGTACCTGCTCGCCAACATACGCTACTGGATGTTTGCGGAGAAGTACAAGGAGGATTGCGGCGTGAACACCACCATTGTGCTGTTCTTCTTTGACGAGAAATGCCGCGAGTGCCTTGTTATGGCAGACCAGCTCACATATATGAAGAAGAAGTATGGCGATGCGCTCCTCGTCTTCCCCGTGAATATGTACCTCGCAAAGGACGATCCCATAGCTCACACGCTCAGGATAATGTACAATGTGACATCCTACCCCACGGTGATAGTTGATGGCAGGAAGTTCGGGTTCATAGGCAGGGATGAGCTGGAGGGGCTGGTATGTGGGAACGGCTGCGCAGGATAGACCCATTCTGGCCCGCCTACGTGGCGCTTCTCGCCCTTTACTTGCGCCACCCCCTGTCGGCGTCGTGGGACCCTGCGGAGTATCTCGCCTACGGGAAATACATCTTTGGCGGGTACGGGTTTGACGCGTACTACCGCCCCATTGTGTGGCCCTTCTTCCTCGGGATGCTATGGAAGGTCGGGCTGCCAATGCCCGCCTCAATGTACGCATCCACGGCCATCACATACGCGCTCATCCCTCTCTCGACATATTTCCTCGCGCGGGGACCCCGGAAATACCTCGGCCTCCTCATTGCAAGCAACCCTGTGTTTTTCAGGTGGTCCCACCTGCCGCTGAGCCACCTGCCTGCCACGCTCTTCCTGCTCCTTGCAGTGAGCACCGCGGGCCACGCATCCGGCGCATTCTCCGCCCTCTCGGGGCTCTCGAGGTTTACCTTCCTGACGGCCCTCATAAACACGCTGGGAAGCAGGAAGAAGCTGGTCGGGGCGGGGGCGGTGCTTGCAGTTTACGGGCTCGCGATATTCGCCGCCTACGGAGACCCCCTCGCACAGGTCGCCAAGGCAAGCGAGACCATAGGGTGGAGCAGGTACTACCGGCAGCTATGGACGCAGGATCCCCTGTTCTACCTGAAGGTCATGTGGGAGAGCTCTCCCCTCCTCCTGCTCGGATTCCTCGAGCTCTCGCGCTTCACCGTGGCGGCCCTCTTTTCATACGCCTTCTTTGCATTTCGCGTGTTCCGAAAGGAAGACAGGTTTTTCATAGACATCCTGCCCTACCTGGGCATCAACATCTCGCGTAGGAAGTGGCTGACCCTGCTCATCGTGGCATTCCAGCTGACCCAGCTAACGGGGGTGAAGGAGTTCCGCGAGGAAGTGGGATATGCGGGGCTGATAGAGGACGGCACGACGGTCATAGGGAACCATCCGGGGATAAACGCATACAGGGATGTCAGGTTCCGCCCGTGGTTCGATTATTTCCAGCCCTTCAACTTCACGGGCGTGGATTACTGCATATATTACGTCTGGGGGATTCCCTGCATTGACGGGGCCTGTGAGGACAGGGTCAGGGAGTTCTACGCCGGCTGCACCGACGGAAGGATACTCTACAACCAGAGCGGGATCATTGTAAGCTTTTTAAGCGGCGCGGGGAATTAACGGTGTGCATTCACACAAGCTGCTCCGCGTGAGCATCGCCCTGCTGTTCCTCTGGTTCGGGCTCTCGCAGCTCATAAACCCTGAGTCGTGGTTCGGCTATGTGCCACAGTGGCTGGTCAAGCACCCCTATGAGGTGCAGCACGAGCATCCCCTGCAGCTCGCGCACAGCATCCCGAAGCCCGGGCTTCACGCGCTCGTCATGCTCAACGGGCTTTTTGAGACCGTCCTTGGCGGGGCACTCCTTGCGGGCATCTTCACGCGGTGGGTGGCGCTGCTTCTTTCAGCGCATCTCGGGCTCATTGCCCTGAGCCTGGGCTACAATGACCTTGCAATCAGGGACCTTGCGCTGGCAGCCGCAACATTCTCAGTATTCCTCAGGAAGGGCGAGCTCACTCGACATCCATCCGCGGAGCAAGGATAAAGGCAAGCTCGAGCTCCGGGCTTTCGTGCTTTATTGCAAGCGGGTAGTCGGTCTTCAGGGCGAGCTCAACCTCCTTTGCAACCCTCGGCTTGGTGAGCTTTTTGAGGTACTCTATGGAGAACTTGGCGCGTGCGCTTTCCTGGGCCTCCATGCCCACAAGTCCCTCTTCCCTGCGGAGCACGACCTCCACGTCACCGAGGTCCCCCTGTGAGAGCACGCGGAGCTCGCCATTTGCGGCCACGAAGGTCAGCGCGTCCCCCACCACAGAAGCGTCATCAATGGCGTCCTGCAGCGCCCCCAGCTCAACGGTCGCCTTTGCGGAGAAGCTCAGGTTTGGCTCGGGGCGCGGGCCGCTCTCAAGCGCAAGGAGGGGAAGGCTGAACTTCTTCTGGCCCCTCCCCTTTGAGATGAGCTCTATGCGGCCGCCGGAGATCTTGAGCGCAAGCTCCTCGCTCCGCTTCACGCGCTTCAGAACCTGTATGAACCTCTCTATGTTCACGCCCACAAAGCCCTCGCTTTCAAGCAGGTACTCATCAAAAGCCTCCTTCTTGAGGCTCATGATTACCATCGCCACATTCGCGGGGTCCATCGCCCTCAGAAGCAGCCCGTCCTTTCCAAGCTTGAAGACAACATCATCCTTCACAAGCTCGTAAACTGCCTTTATTCCCTCAACGAGCAGCTCAGGCCTGCTCATCTTTGCCTCGAACATCTTTCCACACCTCCAGCACCTGTTTGTACCGGGACGGGTCAAACCCCTCAATGCGGCGGATGACCTCTCCATCAACGCCCTGGGGGTTTGCCCACCCTATTACCATGAGCTGGTCTCCCTGCCTGTAGGAGTCCAGCCTTTCAATTAAGTCAAGATTGTTTAAAAGGACATTAGTGGTGCCGGTGCCATCATCAAGCACGAGCCTGCCCTCCTCCTTGCTCACCTCGATGACGACGCCGCAGAGCTTGACGCGGCGATCCTGCGGCGAGAGCTCTGAAACCAGCCTGCTCCGTGAAACCTGCCTCATCACAAGAAGGGAAGCATCAGGTTTTTATAAAACGGACGATAAGATTGCCGTGAAGTACCTGGCCGTGCTGCTGTTGCTCGCTCCCGTCGTGGCGGAGAGCATCAGGCTCTCGCCAACATATGTGCGCATGCCCGTGAACTCAAGCCAGACCATCACCATCACGCTCACGGGCTCGGGAAAGGCCTACGACCTCAAGCTTTATGGGCCGTATCTCGAATGGCAGAGCAGGCGAGTCTGGGTGGGTCCCTCAGGGAAAACGCTCGCAGTCAGGTTCTCCCCCGAGGCGCCGGGCAGGTATGAGGTAAACGCGGAGTTTGGGAGGGCAAGGAGCGGTATGGTGGCAGAGGTCTATGTTCCCGACAGCATGGAAGGTCTTTACGCACGGATACAGGAGCTGCGCCGGGAGGCGGACAGCCCCGAAGCCCTCGCAATAATTGAAGAAGCGGAAAGGCTCTACAACCAGAGCAGGTTCCAGATGGCCGAATTGAAGCTCAGGGAGCTTGAAGGCATCCGGACCGCAAGGAAGCCGCCATCGGACCTGCCCAAAGTCGTGCTCGTGGCCGTGCTTGCCCTGCTCTCAATCGCATCGCTCAAGCTCCTCCTTACTTGATTTCGAGGTCGCCCATCCGGGAGAAATTGTAGTAGAGCATGGTCCCCCAGACCAGCAGGAACACTGCAATGCCAAGGAGCTCAATAATCCTCTTCCCCTCCGTATTCAGACTCAAGCACTTTTTTGATTTCAGATGCCTTCCCGCTGCCTATCCCCTCGACGCTCATCAGCTCGTAGAGCGTGGCGTTGAAGACACTCAGAGGGGAACCAAAGACGCCTAATAAGCGTTTCGCCAGCTTCAGGTTTATCCCCGGCAGGGACGCCACAAGCCTCTCCTGTCGCTGATCAAGGGTGAGTGCCCTCGCCTTCTGGACGGACGGCTCCCTCCCCTTCTCCCACTCCCTCTTTGACAGGAGCTCCAGAAACTGGGCGGTTTCCTCCATATTCTCCGTGAAGACCACGGGTATTCCCCAGTCCACAAGCAGGCTCAGGAGCGCGCCCTTTATGGCATTCGGGTGGACATTCCTCTGCCCGTAGATGTCCCCGCCCTCCACAATGATGAGCGGCTTCTCATAGTGCTCGCGGAGCTGGGACGCCTGCTGGAAGAGCCTGCCATCAACGATGCTGCTGACAAAGTCGTGCGCCGTCTTGCGCTCCACCGCCACGCGGTCACTTATTATGAAATCCCCGACCTCAATGCGCTGGACCTTTGGGTTGCTCAGGTGCTTGGCAACTGCAAGCTCGCGGTCATCGACAATGATGTGCCTCCCGTCAGGGACCAGCTTCTTCTGGAGCACCTTTGACGGCCTGAGCCTGCGCAGCATTGCCACCATCTTCCTTTCCCTCGCAAGGGCGGCGTAGTAATAGCCCTCCTCGCGCGTGCCCTGTGTGATGAGCACATAGACGCGCCCTCCCTGCCGGAGCCTTCCCCGCCGCTGGATATGGCGTATCCCGCTCGGGACGGGCTCGTAGAACACAAGCGTGCCAACGGAAGGCAGGTCAATTCCTTCCTCGCCCACGGATGTGGAAACGAGCACATCGTGCTCCCCGCTGCGGAAGAGCTCGACAATCTCCCTCTGCTTCTTCTGCGTCATCCCTTCCTTCTGCCCGACGAAGCGTGCCGCCCTTATGCCCCTCTCGTTAAGCTTGGTGAGTATGTGCTCGACCTGGTCCCGGTAGTTTGCAAAGACTATGGCGGGCAGGGGGCTCTTCCTCAGGAGCTCCACAAGCTTCGCAACCTTTGGGTGCGGCTCCTCCGGAGGCGGGGGAAGCTGCTGGATGAGCTCGCGCGCCGCCCGCGTGCGGTCCTTTCTGAGCCGCTCAAGGTACCGCGCATACGCCTCCGGTCCCTGAAGCTCAATCAGCTCGAGGGCGTGCAGCGCCTTGAAGGCGGCCGCAAGGGCGCTCATCGCATCGAAGTCCCCCTTCGCATCAACCTTCAGGAGGTCGCGCTTCTTCAGCAGCGACAGGTCGGCAGACTGGATATATCCCATGGATTTCAGGGCGCGCAGGTAGGTGCGCAGCACATTCTTCACCTTCACCACGGACTCGCCATACTCCCTGGAAAGGCGGACGGGCACCCAGTTCAGAAACCTCTCCCTGACATAGGGACGAACATCCGGGTCCTTCTCCGTGCGCACCTCGACCTGCTTGATGGCGAGGTTGTCCATGACCTCCTGTATCTTTTCAGGTGTGTTTCCGGGGGAGGCCGTGAGCGCCAGTATCAGCGGGTCCTTCGCGCGCTCCATGTAATACTTTGCAATGTGCGTGTACGCGTATTCCCCCGTGGCGCGGTGAGCCTCATCGAACACCACGAGTGAGAAATCCTCTATTGGCACCCCGCGCAGCATATCCCTCTCCACCGTCTGGGGAGTCGCCACTATCCACTGCGCCTGCCAGTCCTCCTTCCTCTTTTCAAACCGCCTGTTGCCGTGCAGCACCGCCGGGCGTATGTCCGTCGCCTCCTCTATTGTGCGGGCGTGCTGCTCCACGAGGGGCTTTGTGGGCGAAAGGAAGAGCACCCTTCCCTTTTTGGAGCGGGCCAGCCCCACCATTATGGCAAGGAGGGTCTTGCCCATCCCAGTTGGGAGGACGACGAGCGTGTTCCCCTTCAGGGCCGTGGAAAAGATTTTCTCCTGATAGAGCCGGGGCTTGATCTTGAGCACTTTATGGAAATCTGCGGGGG
>WAMX01000101.1 GCA_015522095.1 Nanobdellati archaeon
ACCTTGAGTGGGTGCAGAACCGCATGGGATACTACTGGGAGCAGGAGGAGGTGCGGAACAGGCTGAAAGAGGTCATGGACCGGGCCTTTTCGGAGGTCAAGGGTGTTATGGATGAGCACGGAACCACCATGCGCGTGGCGGCGATTTCCCTTGCAGTGCGCAAGGTTGTGGCAGCAATGCGCGCCAGGGGTCAGCTCAGCTCTCTGTAAAGCCTCTCCGACAGCTCCCTGGTCGCGCCTTCCACGCCCCTGAGACCTATGAGCGCCCTGAACTCCCTCGAGGGGCTATATCCTCCTTCAATCCGCTCCTTCACGGGCGCGAGATACCTATCAACCCCGTGCACATATTTCTCCAGCCCCTCAACCGCGCGCCTGTACGCTTCCGGCAGCAACGCCGATGCCCTCTCTGTGCCGCCGGCGGTGTGGAGCCAAGCGTCCCGCCCGTATGCAAGCGACCTGTAGAAGTTCTCTTCCATCTTTTCGGGGTCGTCAATGTCAAGCTCCCCGTGGGGGTTCAGGCCCAGCCCTATGGTGAAGAGCGCAACTGCCACACTGTCCTTCAGGGTCGGCTGCTGGTCGGGGGTGCGCACCTCAACCGCATAGACTTCCAGCCTGCCGCCAGCCCTTACCCTCGGCCGCACCCAGTCCCAGATGGTTCCCCACCACACGGCGAAGGTGCTCCCGGGGCTGTCCTCGTAGAACAGGGGACGGAAGGATCCCTCAATGTGCTCGAGCTTGTAGTCGAGAAGCTCCTGCCAGCTCTCAAGCTTCCTCCAGTACTGCCCGCCCCTGGGTGGCCTGCCCGTGACATTCACGGATCCCTCCAGCACGAGGGGCTTTGCCTTCTCGAACGCAAGCTTCCTTTCTGCAAGGTAGGAGGAGTTTGCATCAACCGCCGACACGAGGGGCACCATGGAGAGGATATTGTTGTAAAACTCCCGGGTTTCCTCTGCCCGCGGGAAGGACACGGTTATGTGCAGCCCGTTTTCCACGCCCACGGAGGTCACATTGTCAAGCCTCAGCTCGCTCCCCCCTTCCAGTGGCAGGCTCACCCTGTAGTCCCCTCCCCCGAGCTCCCTGACGAGCATTCGGTACCTGTGCCGGGGGGTCATATTCTCCACGCCCAGAAGCTCGCCGAGCTCTGCCACCGGCGGCAGGCTTGCGGATAGAAGGTCCGCCCTTTCCCCGTAGACGGCCTTCACGACCCTCCTGAGCCTCGAGGTCCTTTCCAGGTATTCCGAGAGGAGCGACTCCACGCCCCCGGCGCTCAGGGTGGCTGGCTGCTGCACTGCAACCTCGCCCTGCGACGGCCCCAGCTCGTATGTGTATGAGCCATCGCCGGGGCCGATGAGCCTGCTTATGCGCTTCCTGAGCTCGCCCTCTTCAAGCCCGTGGAACTCAGCGAGCTTCCCGAGCCTGCCATTTCCGCTCAGCTCCCTGAGTGTCTGGAGGTCCCCCCTGAGGAGTGCCACGGGAATATACATTCCTGGCGCGGCCCTGAGTTCGCTGATGAGGTGATACTCCACTTCAATCCCGAAGAGTGGCTGCCCCGCGCCATTGCCGGAGCCCTCCACGCCTTTCCCGGCAAGCTGCCATACCTGTTCGACCGCCTTTCTGCGGTCGCCGTCCGATAGCGGTCTATAGTCTTCTATCTGCTTACCCATTTTCGCCACCTCCACAGAACGCACCGGTGATGGGTCCCCCCGTTAGAGGTTCATCCCCTCTGGCCCCTCAATAAGAAATATCATAGCCTGCATGAGGGTGCCAGTCATCACCGCTTAAGACTTCCTGAAAATTTATATGCTTTGCGCCCCCTCTGCGCTTGGATTTATATACTCCCTTCCCTTTTCCCTCTCATGTGGAAGGGTGTGCTTAAGCAGCTTGTTTCCATGAAGGGGTGGGACGCAGACGGCGCGAATGCAACTGTTGAATGGGTTGCAGGGTTCCTCCGGGACAGGGGACACGGGGTCGAAGTGTTCGAGCAGGAGGGGCACAAGAGCCTCATAGCGGGCAGCGGGAAAATTGCGCTCGTGGGGCATCTTGATGTCGTGCCCACCGACCCGAACAGCTGGGATGGCGATCCCTTCAGGCTAACGGAGAAGGGAGGCAGGCTGTATGGCAGCGGCGTGATTGACATGAAGGCGGGCTGCGCCGCCTTTGTGGACGCCTTCCTCGAGCATCCCGACTTTTTCCGTCTTATCCTGACCAGCGATGAGGAGCAGGGCGGGTTCAATGGCGCCGCCCCGATAGCCAGGCGCAGGGACGTGGAGTTTGCAATAATCGGCGAGCGCACAAACCTCCGCCTCTGCACCGCGTACAACGCCATTGTGTGGCTCAGGCTGGTTTCGAGGGGGCGCTCCACCCACGCTTCGCGCCCCTGGCTGGGGGAGAATGCCATCGAGCGGCTCTTCAGGGAGTTCCTCCTCCTGAAGGAGGTTGTTTCAAGGGTGCCGCCGGAGGTCCCGGTGGGCCAGCCAACCGTCAACCTCGGCGTGGTGGAGGGCGGTCGCCGCCCGAACATAGTGCCAGATTTCTGCGAGGCCAAGGTTGACTTGCGGGTGCCCCCTTCCATCGACCGCCACCGCCTCGTGAAGGACATACGAGAGGCACTCTCCATTGAGGTGGAGGTTTTGCTGTCGGAGCCCCCGCTGAACACGGACCGGAACAACCCATTTGTCAGGCGGCTTGCCTCCGCCCTCTCGAAGCACGCGCCCGTGGTGGGAACATACATACGCGGCAGCAGCGATGCCCGCTTCTTTTCGGGCGAGGGCATTCCGGTCGTTGAGTTTGGTCCCACGGGAGGGAATATGCACGCCCCCAACGAGTGGGCGGACAGGAAAAGCATCGAGCTCTTTGTCAGGGTGCTCAAGGATTTCGTGGATGAGAAGGGCGAGGTGGAGTTTGATCTCACAGAAGTCCTCTGAACTCCCTGGCCAGCTTTATGAGGCGGGTCCTGCCCCGTGGAAGGACCTCAATTATGCCCTTCTGCTGGAGGCTCTTCACGGCCCTGTGAACCCTCAGCTTGTCCATCTCCCTGCTGAGATCGGACTGCAGTGCTGTCCCCTCGAAGCGAATCAGCCTGTCAATTACCGCCCGCTCGGAGGGACCCAGCATCCTGAGGATTTTTTCCCTGTCCAGCCTCTCGGCGGGTTCAATCCTCCGTGCAAGCAGGGAGTAGAAATACCACACCACGAGCGCGAATATGCCAATCAGTAGTGCGAGCCACCACCACAGGTGCTGAAACATCATGAAACCATGACCCTCCCACATACCCGGACCACGCGCCGGTGTTTTTATGGGTTTCACCAGCCCATATAGTTGGTTTCACCCTTATTGCTTTTATGAAGAAGATAATTGCGGCGCTCCTTGCGCTGGCTCTGGTTCCCCTTTATGGGGTGTATGGACACGGGTTTGACGGTTCGGCTGCAGACCTCCCGAACGTATCCGAGGCCGACTGGCAGTCCTTCGTGGAGCTCCACGAAAAAATTATGGGGCACGCCCCGATGATGGGGCTTCAGGAGATGCGCGGGATGGCTGGACCGGCGGGGATGGGCTGCCATTAGCCCCCCGCTATATTTATAAATTATAAACACTCCTCCAGTTTATGGATGAAGAGCTTGCACGGCTGAGGGCAAAGAAGGTGGAGGAGCTCCTCCACAGGCTTGAGCGCCCGAAGGGCAGGGTCGTCCACGCGGACTCGGTCCAGCCCTTCCTCTCGAGCGAGGGGCTGGTGGTTGTGGATTTCTATGCGGACTGGTGCATGCCCTGCCGCGTTCTCGGTCCCGTGCTCGAGCGGCTTGCCGGGGAGATGGGCTTTACCCTCGTCAAAATCAACACGGACCGGAACCCGCAGGAGGCGGCGCGCTTTGGCGTCCAGGGAATCCCCGCCGTTTTCCTGCTGAAGGGCGGCAGGGTCGTTGACAGGTTTGTGGGCGCCCAGCCGCCCGAGATTATGCGCCAGAAGGTGGGGAGATGGTTAAGATAGAGCTGCTCACCAGCCCGACATGCCCTGCCTGCCCCCGGGCAAAGGAGCTCCTCCGCAGGTTCGCGAAGGAGCACGGATATTCATTGAAGGAGCTTAGCACTGCCGGCAGGGATGGCCAGAGGTGGGCGAAGCGGTATGGGGTCACGGGAACGCCCTCCTTCGTGATTAAGGGGAGCGTGAGGCCGGTCCTGAAGACGGGCGTGCCCTCCCCCGGGGAGCTCGAGCACATGGCGAAGCTGGCCAACGGCGAGGTCGAGCCGCCAAAAGGCTTATTTACGCGCCTCGCCGGGCTTTTCCGTGGCTGACTACATATACGCTACCAAACTCCACCTGTATCTTATTGCCGCTTCCAACGTATTTGTGGCGGCATTGCTGGGCTACCTTTATTTCGCGGAGGGGCTCCCCCTCTTCGTGCCCGCAACCGTGATACCCTTCATGCTGCTGTTGCTGGGAGTGATGTGGGCAAGCTACAGGGGAAAGCTCCCCCTCATGAGGGTTGAGGGGCGCTAATCCTTCAGGTGGACGTCCATTTGCGGGAAGGGTATCTCAATCTTTGCCTTTGTCAGCGCCTCGTAGATTCTCTTCAGTATGCGCGTCTTCACGGCATAATTCTTGCTGGCAGGGGTCCACGCCTTCACGGTTATCTCAATGGCGGAGTCGCCGAGATTGCTCACAAAAACATCCTTTCCGGGATTCTTGAGCACGTAGGGCTCCTCATCCAGCACGCCGTTTATAATCTCAAGTGCCCTGTCCAGCTTCGTCCCGTAGGCAACCCCCACCCTGTATTCAAAGCGGCGGGCGGAGACCCTGCGGAAATTCTTTATTTCCGAGCCGAACACCTTCTCATTCGGGATGCGCACGGTCGGCCCCTCCCATGTCCTGACCCTCGTGCTGAGGGGCGTTATGTCGAGCACAACTCCCGTGGTGCCCGCAATGTCCACAGCATCCCCTATGTCAAAGGGCCTGTCGAGGTAGAGGAACAGCCCTGAGATCAGGTTGCTTACCGTCTTCTGGCTGGCGAAGCCCACCGCCACGCCCACTATCCCCCCTGCGACGAGGAGGCTCTCAATCTTGAAGCCCGCAACATCGAGCGCCAGAAGAAGGACCACGAATATGAGCGCGTAGTATGAGAGGCGGGATATGTTTGCCGCCATACCGCGCGGCATCTTCTTGCGGTACTCCCTCTCGAGGAGCTTCTGGAGCCTCTTTGCCACGATGAGCCCGACGAAGAATGTCGCCACCCCGTATCCAACCTGCAAAAGCCCGTTCACGCTTATCATAACCCCCACTCCATCTGCTCAACCTCTTCCTTGCGGAGGAGCTGCTTCTTTGCTTCAACCTTCTTAAGCCCCTTGAAGTACGCCTTGTTCACATACCTCACCCGCGGGACCTCCCGCAGGTCGAGCTTCACCATCTCCGTGGCAGCCTTCTTCCCGTCGTAATACATCTCCAGGTAGTCTGCATTCAATATCACCCTTGACATGTGCCGGGCGGAGGAGGTGTAGTTCTTTATGCGGAGGGGGATCACGGCGCTTCTGCCATCCCACTTTATCTTTTCCTCCTCGACCTCCTCCCCTGCAACCTCCCTCGCCACAATCCCCCCGTCCACGGGACCATAGAGGGAGAACTCTTCCTTTACGAAGCCGAACACGTCTATGCGCTCGTCGCCGAAGAATACGCCCACCTCCACGGGCACCTTCAGGAACAGGACGAGCCTCTCCCTGGGGCCGATGTGAATCTTATCAAAATTGACGATGAAGTGGCCGGTTATGCGCTCCGGAAGGTTCACGGGAGCGAGGGGCAGGACATCCAGGGCGATGTCCTTAGAAACCAGGCGCACCTGCCTGTCGCCCCGCCTGTATGTGAATCCTCCCCTGCTCCTGATCACGGAGAATTCCTTCCTCTTCACGGGGCCATCAATCCTGCCAAACACATCCAGATTAAAACTGTTTTAATATAAGTTTTGCCCATATTTTCTGTGGTGCTGCTTTTCGGGGATTTTCCCGAGGAATTCCGCCATGAGCTGGAAGGGCTGCCGGACACCGTGCTTGTTGTGAGGTATCCTGAGCGCGTGAATGAGGAGACCCTGCCGGCCGGCGTGAAGAAGGTCTTTGCGGTTTCTCACGGCTATGACAATATTGACACAGCCTTCCTTGAGAGGGAAGGAATTGAATTCCACAGGGTGCCGAGCGGCTCCGCGGATGTCGCGGAGTGGTGCGTGATGGCGGCCATCCACCTCCTGCGGAAGCTGCCCTTCTCGAGCGTCAGCGGCTGGGTGCGCCCGGAGGGCCTTCGGCTCAGGGGGAAGACCTGGGGAATTGTCGGCCTCGGGGTGATTGGCAGGGAGGTGGCCGCGCTGGTGTCCCGGCTTGGCTGCGTGGTGAAGGCATACGACCCCTATGTGGAGGGGGACCTGCTGGTGGGCTCACTTGATGAGCTCGCGGGCGTGGATATCCTTTCCGTGCACGTCCCTCTTACCGGCGAGACGAAGGGGCTGATTGGCAGGGAGTTCCTCCAGAAGTTTGGCGGCGTGCTCATAGATGTTTCCCGCGGGGGGGTCGTGGACTTTGACGGTGCGATTGACCTGCTCAAGGACGGGCACCTGCGGGGTGCTGCCTTCGATGTCTTTCCCGAGGAGCCCTTTCCCGGCGTGGTCGAGGAGGGGCTCAACCTGCTGCTCACGCCGCACATGGCCTCCCTCACCAGGGAGAGGTGGATGGATGCCGCCCGCTTCATCAAAGAGTCCCTTTCCAGGAACTCCACGCGCGGATAGCAAGGAACACTCCCATCACCGCGTAGCCCACATATATGGCCATTCTTGATGCAAGCCCGCTCAGGGTTATGAGCCACTGGAACCACTCGTTCTGATTGTAGGGGCTCATCGCGAGCGCAAACTTTGCGAGGATGTCCCCCGCGAAGACGAGAAGCGCGCCCGCCACAATCTCGTTCCACCTGATTTTCGGGAGGTCTGCATACTTCCACACTGCAATGACCGCGGGTATCGTGAGATATGGCGTGCCAAGGAGGGTCTGGAGCAGCTCCACACAACTCTCCCTGTCGTGCGTATTTTAGCGTAACGGTAATTTTTTATTTTTCAGCCTTTCTACTTCTATGCACCTCAAAGGGGACAAAAATTTCAGGAAATGGCGGAGTTACCTTCTTGATGGCCTTTCCTGGCTGAAGGATGAGGGCTTTTCCAGCGGCGTTGTTGAAGGATACTCGCGCGGCATTGAGGAAGCCCTCCGGACAAAAAGCACCCATCATGGGCTCGTTCTCAGGTATGCGCTGCTCTTCCTTGAGGGCCCGCCCGAGCCCTTTCCGTGGGGCGGCCCGATGGATGACTTGAGGGAGGCCGCCCTGCCCGGAAGATACCTGATTCGCGGCGGCGATGACTATCTCTCCCTCCTTGAGGGGAAGCCCGAGCGGGTGGAGTTTTTCACACACGAGCTGGGCCCCGAGTGTGACATGGTCGTGGACTATGACGGCGCGAAGGTTGTTGTGGAGTTCAAGTCCGTGCTTGACAGCAGGGTGTCGAACAAGGCGAGGTCCCAGCTGCTCGCCCGCATGCACGACTGCCGGAAGCCCACCTTCTACGTGGCCGTTTACTATGCCCTCAGCCCGCAGAGGTACATAGCCCGGCAGGACCAGGACTTCAAGATTTCCCCGTACTACTCCACAGCGTTCATTGAAGAGGTCGTGTGGAAATCAGTTCCTGAAGAATACGCCATTCCCCTGTGCCACCCCCGCGCGGCGCTTAATTAACCCGAAACGGGTGGTGTGGGTCCTCCTAATTTTGGTCGCTTGGAAGGGACTGGGCGAGGCTGGGGAAGGCTTTTAAAAATGAAGGAACAGAGTAATATTGCGGGTCCGTGGTCTAGATGGTTATGACGTCGCCCTGACACGGCGGAGGTCCCCGGTTCGAATCCGGGCGGACCCACACCACCCGTTTCGGGTTAATTAAGCGCCGCGCGGGGGTGGCACAGGGGAATGGCGTATTCTTCA
>WAMX01000102.1 GCA_015522095.1 Nanobdellati archaeon
CCACTGAAGTGGCGGGGCGCAGCGGCGAAGCCGATTGCGCGAAAGGGGCGGAGCCCCTTCGGTCGACCAAAAAGGTGCCATCTTCGCCCTTCAGGGCTCGAAGCTGTGCACGAGCGAAGCGAGTAAGCCCGGAGTCGGGGTTTGGTTGCTGTCCACCCGGGCGCGGCTCACTTCAGCACCTTTCCCGTTTTCAGGTACCACAGGTAGAGGTCCAGCCGCGCGAGGTCGGTTCCCAGCTCCTTCGCCATGAATTCCAGCAGCCGCTCAATCTCCATGTATTTTCCAGGCGTCAGCGTGCCCCTTTCAACGAGCCCGCGCTCGTTCAGGAGGTTCAGTATGTGCCTGTCAACAATCGCCACATCCCTGTAGCCGGTGTTGCGGAGGAAGTGGCTCGCCTCCTTCATGCCGAGCCCCTTTATTGCGAGCAGCTTTTCCCTTGCCTTCCTGCCATCTGCAGGGAGCCCATCAATGAGCGGCAGGTGTTTGCGAGCCTCAACTATGTAGTGTGCCCGCGCGTTGGGAAAGCGGTGCCCGAGCTCCTTCAGCCGCCGTGCCAGCTCCGCCTCCGGAAGTGTGAGCACCTCCCTGCCAAGCTCGCGCTGTATGCGTGCCCCTCCCTCTGCCGTGAAGTTTGCGGTCAGGATGCAGAAGGCAAGCTCGCTGAACCTCTCCTCCCTGCTCCTCTTCCCAAGGGCCCCGAAGTCCCTTATCCTCTGCTCCACGAGCTCCCTCACGGGGCCCTCCATGAGCCCGCGCACCCTCTGCATGAGCAATTGCATACCCATTAATACTTTCCGAGCTTAAAACAGATATGAAATTTGAAGTCAATGAAGCGTGGTGGGACCGCGCCCTCAGGGCCGCCGCGGGAGTCGCCCTCATAGCCTGGGGCTGGTCCGCGCAGAGCTGGTGGGGCCTGATCGGTGTCCTGCTGCTCTTTACGGCAGCGACGGGACACTGTTCCATTTATTCGCCCTTCGGGATTGACACGCGGAAGCTCTTCAGGAAGGGTTAGGTTGCCGCCTTTGCGCCGTTGCACGCGCCATCCTTCCAGTAGAGCGCCCCACGGCTGCACGCAACGCAGCTGTTGGAGAAGGTCTGCTTCTCACCAGAGGGAAGAACCCCGCACACCGGCTCATAGACCATGACGCACACCTTTGCCTTCCTCTCCGCAGGAAGGCACATGTTCACCGTTGAGTTTACCGAGAGGATGTAGTCCCTCGCACCCTGAAACAGAACCACCGAGAATATGACGAGAAGTATTGCCGCGCTGAACAGCAGCCGGTTCATATTCTGAGGAGGGCTGGAAAATTATAAATCCCACCCTTTTTCAGGTGTCTGTGAGGAAGCGGAAGAACGGGCTGCTCCTTGGCGGGCTTCTCATGCTCGTGCTCGGCATAATCTACGAGTTCCCCACGCTTTCCGTGTTCGGGGTTGCCCTTGCCGCTGTCGGGCTCAGGGGTGAGGAGGTGAAGGAGAGCAAGAACACCCTGCTTGAGAAGTGGCAGGCAGAGGTTGCGAAGAAGCTGCAGCCGGAGGCAGAGGGGGAAGAGAAAAAGCCCGTGGAGGATGAGCCACTCTTCAACTTCGAGGACAATGGCTAGCCGAAGGAGTTGTGCCTGTCAAACATGTCCGCCTCCCCTATTTTCTTCTTCTTCCGGATGCCTTCCACCGCGAGCTCGAAGAGGATGAGGGTGCTGTCCTCAAACACCGTCCCCATCGGGAAGTCCCCCTCCTCGAACTTGCTTTTTGCCCGCAGGGTAATTGTGCGGTCCGCGAGCCCTGCGAGCCTGCTGCCGGGGTTGACCGTGATGGCAAGGAGCCTCGCTCCCCTCTCCTTCGCCATCCGGGCGCTGTAAACCGTGAATTCCGTGGTCCCGGAGCCCGAGATTGCGATTGCGAGGTCGCCCTTCGAGATGGCGGGGGCCTCCGGGGAGTCGAAGGTGTATGCCGGGAAGCCCATCTGGACAAGCCTCATCACAAATGCCGAGCCCACGAGCTTGCTTC
>WAMX01000103.1 GCA_015522095.1 Nanobdellati archaeon
ATACTATGATCTCACTGAGAGATACTTTAGTGTTCCGAGGCTTACTGGCGCGCCTTTGAATGAGGAAGTAGTCCTCTGCAGAATAAGAGCGGTGGGTGCCCTGCCTGCCGATGGCTCGGGGGATGGATGGAAGGGGATGGGCACGAAGAAAGAGCTCCAGCCCCTGCTGGAAAGTCTGATTGCTGAGGAAAAGCTTGTGCGCGTTAGTGCAGGAAGGGAATATGTGGCGCTTCCTGAGATATACGATGTCCGCGAGGTCTCTCCGAGGGTTGAGTTCCTGCCGCCGCTCGACAACTTGCTGTGGGACCGGCAGATGGTGAAAGAACTGTTCGGGTTCGAGTACAGGCACGAGGCGTATGTGCCTTCGAGCAGGAGGAGGTATGGATACTATGTTCTGCCAATTTTGTACGGCGATCGCTTTGTGGGGAGGATTGAGCCGAGAGTCAGAGGAAATATTTTGTATATTGAGGGCTTGTGGAAGGAAGTTCCATGGAGTGAAGAGCTCGACTCCGCAGTCCAGCGCAGGATAGAGTCTCTCTCAAGATTTCTTGAGGTGGATGATGTGCTAACCAAAGCCAAATAGCCACTTCCACACCGGCTTATACACTATCCTCTTCCCATCGCGCTCCACCTCACCCTCCTCATCCCACGTCAGCACGAGCAGGTCCTTGCACCCCAGCTCCCTGCTCGCCTTCACAAGCGCCCTTTCCTCTCGCTTGCGTGTCTTCTCTTCGTCCAAGGAATAAGCGACTTGGATGAGCTGCTTCACGTGCGAGCCTTCCAACAAGACAAAATCTACTTCATAATCTTTCTGCGACTTCCAGTAGAACAGTGTCCTGCCGGGCTCAAATCCTCTCTTGGTAAGCTCGTCTGCGACAAGGTTCTCCAAAAGCCTTCCCTTTGAGACTCTGGGGAGGAGGGCAGTGAGAAACCCATTGTCTGCCAGATAGACCTTTTTTGGGTATTGTTCTCTTGCCCTTGAGCTTCTCACGAAAATTGGGACAAAAAAGACGATGAATGCATCTTCACTGAAGCTCATATATTTGAGAATTGTCCGCTTGCTCAGGGGTTTCCCTGCGCTCTTCAATACTCGCTCCATTTTCCCAGCGCTTACGAGTGGAGAGTTTATTATGAAATACAAAAAGGATTCAAACTCTTCTATCTTTCGAAGGTTGTTTACGTCTTTTATGTCTCTTTCAATTATTGTCCGGTAGTACTCTTGGAGCAGGTCTTGCCTGACGGCTTCGCTCTGTACCTTCAAGACTTCTGGCATGGTTCCCCACCTTAGCAAATTTTCCTTGTCTACTGACGACAGCTCTCTTTGCAAGAATCTCTTGGCTTCCTCAATCGACGGTGGGAAAATCTGTTTGCTTATTGTTCTTCCCCTGAGGACTCGCGGGATGTTCTGTGTTCTTAGAAATGAGGAAGAGCCTGAAACAATGATTGAGCTTCCGTGCATTTCAATCATTCGGTTCAGCCAGGACGCCCAGTGAGGCATTGACTGCACTTCATCTATGAGCAGGAGCACCTTCTGCTTTACAAGATCCTCCAGTGTTTTCTGGACTTCTGATTGTGGAAGCAGCTTCAAGCGCTCGTCTTCCATATTGATGTATGCGACTTCCCTTTCGCGAGATAGCGCCATGTAATATTGAAACATCATAAATGTCTTTCCAGCCCGCCTCAGACCGAAAAGGGTGTATGCTTTGTTTATTTTTTCCTCAATGTTCGCAAAGGGGAGATTCCTCTTCACAAGCTCTTTTGGGGGTATTTTTGTTCGCCATTCCTTTATTATGTCCAGAGTGTTTACTTCCATTAAGAAAAGTATACGATTTTGCTATAAATTATTTACTATTTGTGTTTGTAGTAGCCACTTCCGCACCTGCCTGCACTCCGCTCCCTCCCCGAGCAGTGCCACCTTCAGAACATATATTTCACACGGTCGAAGAGGGATTCGCCCTCCTGGTAAACTGTGTCGGGCGAGCTGTGATAGATGTGGACCTCTCCCTTCCTGTCAATGACGAAGAAGTAGTGGTCCTGCCTGATGCTGAAGTCCTTCCCGGGCGAGTACCTGCTGACCTGCACGAATGGGAGCCCCTCACCAAACAGGGGAAAGTCCTGCCACACAACCTTCACAACGCTCTCGAAGAGGCTTTTCTCCTCCGCCAGCTCCTCATACACCTCCCCGGAAACGCCCACTCCCGTGGCAAGCGGCTCTATGTACAGCCCCCTGCCGGAGCGGTAGTCCTCAAGGAAGCTCTCCACGAAGGCGTCCCTCTCAAGCTCCCCCTTGAAGACCGCATAGTCCACCTCCTTGAGGTCGGACTCCGCCGATGCGAAGAAATACTTCACCGGGGCGTTCTTTTCCCAGCTCACATAGAAGTTTGCCCCGTGCGACAGCCCGTTTTCTTCTATCACTCCCAGCCGGCTGGCGAAGATTCGCGTGTAGTGCGGCCGCTCAATGGATATGTCCATTGCAAGGACTGAAACAAGCCTCTCTCCCAGCAGGTAGAACGGGTCGCCGCGCCCCACAGGCACGAGGCGATCTCCCCTGCTCCTCATAATCTCCACAATCCCGTCGTCAGTGTATCCTCCATACAAAAGCCTCGGAAGGTTCTCTCGGGACACTCCTTTAAGTAGCTCGTTTTGAATATAAAATTTGCCCCGACTTCATTCGCTTTTGGGGCGGGCGTATCTGAGCTTCGGCGCATCCTTCGCAAGGAGCTCCCTCGTTTCCTCTCCGAGCTTCTCGAAGAGCGCGCTGGGGACCGTGACTTTTCCCCCGATGCAGGCTGTCTTCCCGCTCGGGCGGTACATCCTTGCAAAGGCCCTGGCGTAGGGCTCTTCCTCGCCCTTCAGAACATAGCTGCTTGAAGGCCTGCCGGCATACACATCTGACACATTACACTGTGTTGCCGTTCCCTTATAATCTTTTCCATCTGTTAGCACTCGCGAGGGCAGAATCAAGTATAAATAGGAGGCGTCAGGCCGGGCGAAGCCGCCCCACACCCATTCCTATTTAAACTACAAAGTGGTATCCAATTCGTGGGAGCACTCCGCAGGCTGTATAAGGAACTTGCCAGTTCTTCGGACTCCTTCGCAGGCATTTACCGCCACTTCATTCCCCTGCCGGGCGAGGGCGTCCCCGAAGCGGCTGACCGGTTCAAGCGCGCGCTCATTGGCAAGCCCGCCCAGCAGTGGGAGATGGACCGGGCGAAGGAGTATTTTGGCGTTCTTGAGGGCATCGGCACCTGTTCCCGGGAGGAGTCCCTGCGCCGCGCGGTTGCCTCGAGCTTTGTGGATGAATGGGCAATCGGCGAAGCCTACAGGGCGGTGGATGCAGTGGGGGAGCAGGAGGTTGCGCAGGCGGTCCGGAAGAAGCTCAAGTCCCGCGGGTTCGTGTATGTGCGCCTCTACAGCGACCGCGGGAAGTTCAGCAGGCACAACGCCCGGCAGCTTTTTGAATGGTTCGCTGAGGGGCGGACGCCTGCCGTGGTGTTCAGGGATGTCGTGCCCATTGGTGGCACCCCAGCAAGGAACCACTTTGCCGGGCCGCTGGAGTTCGATGATGATGCCATTCCTTACAGGCTGTCTGCCCACTACCTGCGGCTGCTTGCGTACAGCCACATATCCGGGATGGAAGAGGGTGACTTCCACCTGCGCTCGGTGGGAAGGGAGCTTGCGGATGGCATAATGGCTTCCCTCGGGCTGGGAGGGGTGGTGTACGTGCTCTCCGGCTCGGAGCTCGGGGCACTCGGCGCGGTCCTTGCCTTTGGAGCGTTTGTTGTCAGGGACGCGCTGAGGTATTCTCGCCCCCTTGAAAAATCAGAAATACCTGAGGAGGTCAGGAAATTATATGCATAAGCTGGTCCGGATGCCCGTTGTGGAAGGGACCTTCCTTGAGCGGGTCAACCGGTTTACCGCACGCGTCCTCATTGGTGGCAGGGAGGAGCTTGCGTGGATGAACAACACGGGGCGGCTTCTCGAGTTTGGCAGGGGGACTTCCTGCGAGTGTGCAGTGATGCCACGCCCGAAGAAGCTGGGCTTCCGGCTCATTGCCCTCGATGGCGTGCTTGTGGATACCCGGCTTCAGGAGCTCGCCTTCCGCAGGGCCGCCGAGCGGGGACTCCTGCCCTGGCTCTCCGGTGAGGTGAGGGCGGCGCCGCGGGTGGCGGGAGAGGTGTTCGACTTCCTGATAGGGGGCAGAATTGTGGAAACAAAGAGTGCCGCCCTGAGGCTCGGGGACTTCGCATCCTACCCGGACTGCCCGACGGAGAGGGGAAGGCGGCACATACGTGCCCTTGCGGGGCTTGGCGGTTTGCTTGTCTTCACAACGAGCCTCCGGGGGATTAAGGGCTTCCGCCCCTGTGATGAGGGGGACCCGGAGCTCGCCGCGCTGCTGCGCCGGCTGAAGGGAGTGCTCGAGGTCAGGGCAGTCCAGTTCAGATACTCCTCGGGGAGAGTTTCTCTCCTGAATCCCGATCTCCCGGTGTTCATCTGAACCTTTCCGCGATGAGCTTCCTGTTCTTCTCCGCCCATATTATTGCCCGCTCTGCCCTGTCAAACGCCCTTGCCTGCACCTGCTCATAGCCCGCATCATTCTCCTTCAGGAAGCGCATGACTTCTCCGAGCCCTTCCCCTGTGGAGCGCGTGGAAATCATCGCCTCGATTATGTCCATTATCATAGGT
>WAMX01000104.1 GCA_015522095.1 Nanobdellati archaeon
ATAGCCCCCCTCGCACGCGGTGTCGCCGCAGGTTTCCTTCGATATGGACCAGAACCAGTTTCCGCATTTCGGGCACTGCTTCCGCGTGAAGCCATACTTGCGGAGGATTTCAAAATTGTAGAACTTCTCGGGCTGAGAGCTGAACATTTGCCGGAGCTGGGACTTGTCCATGGGAAAGATAAAAAGAAGTTATTTAAAAAGGTGGTTAAGCCTCCACCGCTTCCGTCTCCTCTCCCTTGCTCGGCTTGGGAACTTCAAGCCTGGAGCTGATGAGGAGAACATCGCCAATGGCGCGCACGGCCTTGTGCGGGACCACAACAGCCTTCACGGTCGGCACGGAGCGCTTCAGCACGCTCTCGGGCGGGATTGAGACCACCCAGCCCTGAATGGCATACTTGCCAAGAACGACATCCTGGACCCTTCCGAAGAGATAACCATCGTCCGTGTAAACTGTCTTGCCGTAAGTTTGAGTAATGCTCCTTTCCTCCATTTTAGTCACCTTTTAGGATTAAGACCCTGCATATATAATATTTAGCACTTTTTTAAAAGAAAACACCAGTAATCCTGCCCTTCATACGCCCTTTTCCTGAGCCTTTTCACCGGCTCGAAGCCCCTGAAGTGCTCTGCGTGGCCGAGATGCTCGGGCTCGAGCGTGAAGAACAGCAGCCCGCCCGGGGCGAGCACACGCCCGCAGGCTTCCGCCACGCGCTCCGGGTCCATGTAGTCCAGCGAGGCGAAAAAGCTCACGAAGTCAAACCGCCCCAGGCGGCCTATCTCCTCGCCGCGCATGCGCAGCACCTCAAACCCCTTGGCTTCAGCCTGCCGGGCCATCTTTTCCACGGGCTCCACGCCCACCACCCGGTCGCAGAACTTCGCTATGGCTTCCAGGGACTTGCCGGTGCCGCAGCCCACATCCAGCCCCCTCTCACGCTTCCTGATAAGCGGCAGGAAGGGGGCAATGAGCCTGTGGGGGTCATACCCATAAACTTCAACCTCTCGCTCATACTTGCTTGCCCACTTGCGGAAGTATTCAAGCCAGCTCATTTGCACAGCTCCTCGAACACCATAAAGAGCGACCCCTTTGAACCGGACCGGTACTGGTGCGGGGGGTATGCGGCCTTTCCATCTTTCACAACATAAAAGGGACAGTGAATCCTTCCCGGCACCATCGGGACTTCAATGATCTTCTCATTGTTCTCAAAAACCTCCATGTACCCGGAGCCTCTCAATTGCAGGTGTAGCTCCTTAAAATTGGGTGTGTCGCCCGCATGGTCGTGGATTCCGCAGTCAACATCCGGACCGACCAGCCAGAACCTGATCCTGTATCTCCTGCCTCCTATATTAAAGGAATAGTAGGGGTAGGAGTACCACATCTCCTTTTCAAGGGACTCTCCCGCAACAAGGCTGCTTATGTGCTTCCATTCAAGGGGAATCCCTTTAGAGTCCCTCCACTCCCCCTCGCCACTGTCGGCCGCAACAAAAAGCCTTGCCTTCCCCCTGATGGTCGTGCCGCCGGAACGAATGGACTCCCACCGAGCCACGGTGACGGGGGAGGTTATTGAGCCCTTCAGAACCACCGCCATAAAAGGCCCATCGAACGTCATTTCCCCGTCCAGATCAACCATTTCCATAACAAATCCAGCCAGCTCGAATCTCCCCGGCAGGGGTTTCGTTTCCACGCTTTCAGGAACGTTTACCATCCGGCTCCCCCACAGAATTATTCAGGAAGTAGTTTTAAAAACCACTCCCTATGAGAAGGGTAGGTGATTTGGAATGCAATTGATAGCACCCGATGGTATGGGTTATGACCGCGTGGTTACTGTTTTCAGCCCCGATGGGCGCCTATTTCAGGTGCAGTATGCCATGGAGGCGGTAAAGAGGGGAGCTACCGTTATAGGGCTCAAAACGAAAGATGGTGTGGCAATGCTGGCAGACAAGAAAGTCCTGCACAGTCTCATCAAGATACGCAGCATAGAGAAGATTTATGAGGTCGATAAGCACATAGCTGCTGCCACAATTGGCCTCGTGGCGGACGGGCGGAAGCTCATAGAGCAGACGCGTATTGTCTCGCAGCGCCACCGGCTCGTGTATGACGAGCCCGTGAGCGTAAAGCAGCTCGTGCACGACACGAGCAGCTACATGCAGATGTTCACGCAGTATGGCGGGCTCCGCCCCTTCGGCGTGACAATCCTGATTGGGGGATACGACACGGAACCGCGCGTCTATGAGATAGATCCGAGCGGCACCCCCACGGAGTGGTCTGCCACGGCAATTGGAGAGGGACGGGCAGAGGCCATGAAGGTCCTCGAGGCAAAGTATGATGAGAATATCAGCATGAAGGAGGGTTTCCTCCTCGGGATAGAGGCCCTCAAGACCTTCCTCAAGGACAAATTTTCACTGAACAGGATTGAGGTCGCAGAGGTGACCAAGAAAGGATTCAGGAAGCTCCCTCTAAAAGAGTTAGAAGGGATGGTTAATGGTAAGGATTGAAGATGCCATTGTCGTGAAATATGAGAGGGACGGGCATTTCGAGGTTCTCGCTGACCCGGAGATGGCACTCGCAATAAAGGAAGGCAGGAGCCAGGACGTCCGCGGCGCGCTTGCAGCCTTTGAGGTGTTCAAGGATGCCCGCAAGGCAGAGAAGGCAAGCGAGTCTGAGATTGAAAGGGTCTTCGACACGCTTGACCTGGAGGCCGTGGCCGGCGAGATAATCAGGAAGGGTGAGTTCAACCCGACCACGGAGCAGAAGCGGCGCATGATCAGGGAAATCCGCAACCGGCTGATTGAGCTTGTGAGGCAGAATTCGCTGGACCCGCGCACAAAGCTGCCCCACACCCGGGAGCGGATAGAGTGGGCATTTGAGAATGCAAGGGTCAAGGTGGAGCTCCGCCCCGCGGAGGAGCAGCTCCAGCAGGTTGTGAAGGAGCTCAGGAAGGTTCTGCCGCTGAGCTTCGGCACGGCAAAGCTCGAGGTCCACGTGCCCGCCCAGCACGCCCCCTCGCTGTATGGAAAGCTTCATAAACTCGGGAATGTTTTGAAGGAGGAGTGGCTGGGCGATGGCTCGCTCATGCTGCGCATCGAAGTCCCTTCTGGAATGAAAGTGGATGTGATAAGCGAGCTCGGAGAGCTCACAAAAGGAGATGTAATGGTTAAGGAGGTTTAGAAATGGCAAAAAAAATAGTGACGCCGGGAGAGACAATAGTCGAAGGAATGGACTATTTGCCTGGCGATGGCACATACAGGAGTGGCCCGGAAATAAGGGCTGAGATACTTGGGCTTGCGGACATACGGGACAGGCTTGTAAAGGTCATCCCGCTGTCCGGAAGGTATATGCCCAAGAGGGACGACCCCGTGATTGCAATTGTTACGGGGGTAAGGTACAATATGTGGGAACTGGACATAAATTCGCCCTATGACGCCATGATGCTGGCTGGCGAGGCGACAGACCGCTTCATCGACCTGCGCAAGGAGAAGCTTTCAAAGTACTTCTCCGTGGGTGACGCGCTGATATGCAAGATAATCAGGGTCGATGAGACGATGAGCGTGTTTGTCACAGCGAAGGGTCCCGGCCTGAGGAAGATAACGGACGGCAAGATAATTGAAGTTGAGCCATCCAAGATTCCCAGGATAATCGGGAAGAACGCCAGCATGATAAAGATGATAAAGGAGTACACGGGCGTGAAGATGTTTGTGGGGCAGAATGGAAGGATATGGCTTGATGGCGGGAATCAGGAACTCGCCGTAAAGGTCATACGCGAGATTGAGAAGAAGGCCCACACGGACGGACTCACAGATACCATAAAGGAGATTCTGGAAAAGGAAGGTGAGAAGCATGGAGAAGCCTGAATACCTGTTCAAGAATGGAAAGAGGCTCGACGGGCGGAAGCTCGACGAGTTCAGGAAGATGAAGATAAAGGTGGACGTGATAGACAACGCTGAAGGCTCTGCGGAAGTTGAGTTCGGGAAGACGCGCGTTGTGGCGGCCGTCTATGGCCCCCGCGAGCTTCACCCAAAGCACCTTGTGATGTCAGACAGGGCCCTCCTGAGGGCACACTACGACATGCTGTCCTTCTCTGTTGAGGACCGCAAGCGACCGGGTCCCGGGCGCCGCGAGGTGGAGATAAGCAAGGTGCTTTCCGAGGCGTTCCGCAGCGTTGTGGCGCTTGACCGCTTCCCGCGCACGGGAATTGATGTGTTCGTGAAGGTCGTGCAGGCCGATGCCAGCACGCGCATCACCGGGCTGAACGCAGCATCGGTGGCGCTGGCACACGCGGGGATTCCCATGCGCAGCATGGTCACCGGCGTGACTTTCGGAAAGATATACGACGACAAGGGAAAGACATACATGGCGGTTGATGTGTTCAAGCCGGAGGACCAGTGGGGCATGGCAGATGTTGCCTATGCCAAGGCCTGGAACACGGGCGAGGTCGTGCTTTTGCAGATGGACGGAGATGTGACCAAGGAAGAGTTCATGGAAGGCAAGAAGATGGCTGACAAGGCCATGGAATATGTATACAAGGAGCAGGTAAAAGCGCTCAAATCTGTTTACGAGGTGGAGTGAATGTCAAACAACATTTTGAGGAAAAACATAATTGACCTCCTTAAGGGGGGACAGAGGATAGACGGGCGCGGGCTGGATGATTTCCGCAAGATATCCATCCAGACCGGGGTCGTCGAGAAGGCGGAGGGCTCTGCGCTTGTGAACATCGGGAGCACCCAGGTAATAGTGGGTGTGAAGATGGATGTTGGCGAGCCCTTCCCCGACACGCCCGGAGAGGGCGTGCTCATGACGGGCGCCGAGCTCACAGCCATGAGCAATGAGGAGTTTGAGCGCGGCCCGCCCGGGGAGGATGCCATAGAGATAGCGCGCGTCATAGATCGCACCATCCGCGAGTCAAAGGTCGTGCCCGTGGAAAAGCTCGGACTGGACGACGGGAAGGTCTGGATGGTGTTCGTGGACATGTACACGATGAACGCGGACGGCAATCTCATTGATGCCGGGACGCTTGGAGCAATGGCGGCGCTCATGACTGCCAGGATGCCGAAATATGAGGACGGGAAGGTCATACGCGAGCCCGGGAAGGCGCTTCCCGTGACGGGCAAGGCCGTGGCCGCAACCTTTGCGGGCATAAACGGGCACATACTCGTGGACCCGGAAGAGCGGGAGGAAAGCGTCATGGATGCCCGGCTCACCATCGGAATGCGCGACGGGAAGATTGTTGCCCTCCAGAAAGGGGGCAATGGCAGCTTCACGGACGAACAGATTGAGGGGATGTTTGACAGGGCGCTTGCGCACGAGAAAAAACTATTAAAACACCTGAAATGAGGTGGTAAAGTGAAGGAAATGAGGCAGATACTGGTCAAAAACGGCACGCACATAGGCACACAGCGCAAGGTAGAGGCAATGCGGAGGTTCATCTTCAAGATACGCGAGGATGGGCTGGCGATAATAAACACACAGGAGACCATTGACCGCATAAAGGCTGCAGCTCAGATGCTCGCGAAGTACAGGCCGGATGAGGTGCTCGTGGTCACATCGCGCGAGCAGGCGGAGAGGGCCGTGAAGAAATTTGCGGAGGCCGTGGGTGCCAGGGCCCTTGTGGGGCGGTTCATGCCCGGCACAATGACCAACCCGGACCTGGAGTACTTCATAGAGCCGAGGGTGCTGCTCGCCTCAGACCCCTACGGGGACAGGCAGGCTATAACCGAGGCGTTTCAGCAGGGCGTGCCTGTAATCTCCCTCGCCTCGACAAACAACCTCCTCAACAAGGTTGATCTCGTTGTGCCATGCAACAACAAGGGGCGCCGCGCCCTGGCGGCGGTGTACTGGGTGCTTGCCAACCAGGTGCTGTACGAGCGCGGCGAGCTCAAGGCAGATGAGACCATTGACACGCCCCTTGAAGAGTTCGTGGCAAAGCCTGCAAAGTAAATTAAACCCCCTTTTCTTTTTCTTGTTGTGATAAGGAAGCCGCAGGCCACAGGGTTCTATCCCGGTTCCAGGGAAGAGATAATCGCACTTCTTGGCAAGATCATCGACAGCGCAATGGCAAAGGAGTGGAAATGGTACACCCACGGGATTGTCCCGCACGCGGGCCACATTTACTCCGGGCTCGCGGCCGCCGCCCTGTACAAGTACCTGAAACCCGCCAAGAAAATAATCATACTCGGGAATGACCACTACGGGAACGCGATGGAGATAAGCGCGCACCCGTACGATGAGTGGGAAACGCCGCTGGGAAGGGTGCCCGTGGCGAAGGAACTCGGGGAGAAGCTGGGGCTGCCGGAGGTTGAGAGCCCGCGCGAGCACAGCATTGAGGTGCAGCTGCCCTTCCTCCAGTACCTGCGGGGGGAGTTTGAGTTCTTTCCCGTGACCGTGCCGCAGGTTCCCCTCTCAGAGCTTGAGAAGTTCGGAGAGAAGCTCCGGAAGCTGGGCGTTCAGGTGGTTGCCACGACGGACCTGAGCCACTATGTGCCGAAGCCAGTCGCGGTGGAGAAGGACGCGCTCGCCGTTGACTCCATCCTCCGGGGCGATCCCGTGGAGCTGCTGCACACGGTCGAGCAGCACAGGATCAGCATGTGCGGGCTGCCCCCGGTCATGGCGCTCCTCTACGCGACGGAGGGTCTTGAGAAAGAGCTCCTGATGTATTACACATCGGGGGACATTGCAGGGGGAGAGGATTCAGTGGTTGGGTATGCCTCCATAGGGATTGCCCCAATCAATAAATAGTCGCGGGGGTCTGTATGGGATGTTTAACTGGATTGAGCCGCTTGTTGAAAGCTACGGGATGCTGGCAATTTTCATAACAATGGCGCTTGAGTCTGCGCTCGTGCCAATCCCGAGCGAGATTGTGGTGCCGCTGGGAGGATGCCTCGCGCACAAGGGGTACTTCACGCTCTGGGAGGTCGTGCTTGCAACCAGCCTTGCAAACCTCCTCGGCTCCATCGTGGCATATTATGCCGGCACAAAGATGGGCTGGATACACCGGTTCAGCTTCCTTGAGGAGCACCTGAAGATGTCAAACCGCTTCTTCGAGAAGCACGGGCTCAAGGCGGTGTTCTTCGGGCGCATGATGCCTGCCGTGAGGACCTTCATCTC
>WAMX01000105.1 GCA_015522095.1 Nanobdellati archaeon
ACATCAGGTGCGACAGGTGCGGGGGAGACACCGAGCAGAGGAGGATATGTGCAAAGTGCGGGGCCATAAGCACGAAGGATGAGCACTGCGGCATGAAGACCAAAATGAGCTCGTACCTGAGGGTTTCCGAAAATCTTGAGGAGCTGGGGAAGAGGCTCGGTATGGGAGTTCCCCCGCTCGTCAAGGGAGTCAGGGGGCTCAGCTCCGAGTCAAAGATACCGGAGCGGCTGGAAAAGGGGCTGCTGAGGGCAAAGCATGACCTGAACGTGAACAAGGACGGGACTATCCGCGTGGATTCCACAGACATGCCGCTGACTCACTTCAAGCCGAAGGAAATAGGGGTTTCCGCCAGCAAGCTGAGAGAGCTCGGATACACAGAGGACATCGAGGGCAGGCCGCTCGAGAATGACGAGCAGGTCCTGGAACTGAAGCCCCAGGACATAATCCTCAGTGACAATGGGTTCTTTTCAATGCCTGACTACTTCATAAAAACCAGCAAATTCATTGATGAGCTCCTGCAGAAATTCTACGGGCTTGAGCCCTTCTACAACATAGAGACAAAGGAAGACCTGATAGGGCAGGTGGTCATAGGGCTGGCGCCCCACACCTCCGCTGGCATAATAGGGAGGATAATTGGGTTCTCAAAGGTCCGCTCTGGATATGCCCACCCGGCGTGGCACGCCGCAAAGAAGCGGAACTGTGATGGGGATGAGGACTCACTGATACTGCTGCTGGACGCGCTGCTGAACTTCTCACAGGAGTTCCTCCCGACAAACCGCGGGGGCAGGACGATGGATGTGCCCCTTGTCATCACGACAATACTGGACCTCCTTGAGGTCGATGATGAGGTCTGGGATATGGATGTCGTGGGGAAGTACCCGCTCGAGTTCTACAGGGCGGCCATGGAGGAAAAATACCCGTGGGATGTAGAGCTGGAAACCCTTGAGAAGCACGGGAAGCTTGAGGGGTTGAGATACACGCACGAAACATCAGACATATCCGCAGGACCCATAATCACGGCGTACCGCTCCCTCGGCCCGATGATGGAGAAGGTGCAGACCCAGCTCCACCTTGCGGAGAAGATAAGGGCCGTCGATGAGGATGATGTCGCGACAAAGATACTCGAGTCGCATTTCCTGAAGGACATAAAAGGGAACCTGCGCCAGTTCAGCACGCAGGGGTTCAGGTGCGTGAACTGCAACGCAAAATACAGGCGGTTCCCGCTCCTTGGAAAATGTGAGAGGTGCGGCGGTAAGATAATATTCACCGTGCACGAGGGAACCGTCAAGAAGTATTTTGAAGCGAGCTCAGAGCTGGCCGAAAAGTACAATGTGCCGGAATACATCAAAAGCCAGCTCAAGCTCCTCGAGAAGAAGATGGACCTCGCGTTCGGGGTCAAGGAAAAGCAGAAGGAGCTGGAGCAATGGTTCGGATAAGGGTGTGGTCGAAGGCTGGCAGGACTGAGAGTGCTGAAAGGGTCAGGGCTGCCGTTGAAAACCTGTTTCCGGGCGTGGAGTTGAAGGGGAACGGGCAGCTTGAGGCGGAGCTCGGCCCGGAAGACCTGAGGCTCATTCAGCGGCTCATAGCCGTAAGGAAGATAGGGAAGACCGTCCGCTCCCAGCTCCTTAAGAACCTCCGGGACGGTAAAACGAAGCTTATGTTCAACAAGCAGGCGGCCTTCGCAGGGAAGCTCTCCCTTGTGGAAGAGTATGATGAGAGTCCCATGGGGGCGGTGGTGCTCGAGATGGACTGGGATGATGGGATGGTGGAGTGGCTCACCGGACTTTCGAGAAATCAAGAACGGAAGAGGAACCGTCAGAAAGGTCCATGAGCACGAACTTCCCGGGAGATGGCTCGTGCCCCAGCTTCTCCTGAAAATCAGTCACATCCTGGAAGGTTCCGCTCGAAACAAGGCGAACGCCCTTGTATGTGCTCACATCCACCTTGTGCACGTGCCCCGTGTGGAACACGTGCGGCACGCGGTCAATGACCATGAAGTCCTGGGAGTCCGGGAAGAGTTTGTTCCTGCCAAAGATGGGGGAAAGGTGGCGCTTCTTCAGTAGCTGCATCTGGGCCAGGTGAGGCTCGTGGTAGCCCCTTGCCCGTATGGAGCCAACAGCATCAATGAGCCCGTCAAAGCTCGTGCCGTGGTAGAGGAGGAAGGTCAGCCCCTCAATCTCAAGCCAGGAAGGGTTGGAGTACACCTCAAGGTTCTTCACGTGCCTGAGGGGCTTGAGTATCTCCTCAGGGAAGGTGGGCTGGGGCTCGGAGTCCCTGTTGGGGTCGTGGTTCCCACTTATGGAGATTATGCGCAGGTCGTGGCGGGTCTGCTTTAAGTACCGGGCAAGCGCCTCAATCTGCCCCTCAAAGGTGTCAATCTCAAGGGAGTTTGCCTGCCCCTGATACATACCCACACCATCAACAAGGTCCCCGGCAATGAAGAGGTACTTGACCTCCCTGTGCTCATTCAGCCAGGAAACAAACTTCTCCCAGGTGTCCTCAAGGTATTTCTTCGAGCCAACGTGGATGTCAGAGATGAAGAGGGCCTTGGGGCGCGGGGCCCTTGGCCACTCAACGGGCGCTATGTCAGGGAAGATGAGCTGGTTTGCAAAAAATATTCCCCTGCCAGCCTGGCCCGTCACACCAATAACCTCGTCAAGGACCACATCCTCCTTTCCCGGGAGCGATGCCGGCAGGATGACCTTGGTGGAGCCGGAAAGGTCCTCAACCACAAGGATGCGGCGCCCGTCATTGAGCTCGCTGATTTCCCTCACAAGCCCTATTATGGAAAGGTCCTCCCGCCCCTTGACCCGGGAGAGCTGGGATATTGAGACGGTGCTTTTCAGCTGGGGCTTCCTGTAAAGTATCCTTGACAGCTCGCGGTACCTCGATGAGAAAAGCTGGAGGAAGCTCTTCGGGGTGACGGGAGCCCAGTCAGCATAATGCTTTACGACCCTGAAGCTGAGGGCATCCCGGGGGGCTGGCTCGGGCTCGCTGGGCGCGGTGGAAAGGGAATCGAGGAAGGACAGGGTCAGCTCGTCAGGTACGGAATCAAGGGAAAGGAGGGCATCAAGCAGCTGCGTGTTGGAGGAGAGCCTGGCAAGGGCATCCTCATATATGACCTTGACACCCTTCTGGAAGATCTGCTGGAACTTCTGGCGGGGCACATCCCGGACAAATGACTGCAGGTCCATGGCTACACCAAGAATCTTTCAAGTTTACCTTTAAGAGTTTCACTGATTACAACCTCGACAACCTTGGTGCGGCCGTACTTGCCGCGCGAAATCACCCTCGTGCGCACAATCCCCGCGGACTCAAGCTCGCCCACAATGTCAAGCACGCGCCTCATGGTCAGCTCCTTGACACCCTCCCTGGCAGAAAGCTCCACATACCTGTCATACAGGTCACGGGTGTAGAACGCAGGGCCCTTTGAATCAGCAAGGTCAAGGGCAGCCACAAGCACCAGCCTGTGGGCGTGGGGGAGGGTCTTAACAAATGAGAGAACGCGGTCGGACTGGAGCGTTTTGATGGCGGCATCCACGTGGGTTCGCAGGACCACGGGAGAGGCCTCCCTCTCGGCCATCTCCGCAGCCACCCTCAGTAGGTTGAGGGCAAACCGGGCATCGAGATTCTCCCTGGCCGTAAGCGCGCTGCAGTACTCCACAACATCCTCACCAACAACGCCGGGTCCGAAGGAGCCCTCAACCCGCGCCATCAGAATTTCCCTTATCTGACCCGCATCATACTTGTCAAAAAATATGTCCTCAAATGAAAGGCTGGAGATGGTGCGGCTGTCAAGCTCGTTGAGTATGTGCAGGCGGTTCGTGATGCCTATGATGGCAACCCGGGAGTTCTTGAGCTCGGAATTAATCCGCGAAAGGGTGTAGAGAAGCTGGGGGCTCCTGTCAACAAGCACATCGAACTCATCAACTGCAATTATATAGATGCCGGGGACAGAATCCAGGGCCTTCAGGAAGATGTCATAAACTGCATTGGTGGGGATGCCGGTGTCGGGCACAAACTCCCCGAGCAGCTTGGAGATGTATGCAT
>WAMX01000106.1 GCA_015522095.1 Nanobdellati archaeon
ATCCGTGCTGGGCGAAATAGAGGAAGTAAAGGAAGAGCTTCACACAAAGTTCGGCACCCTCAAAAAATGAGGTTAAAGAGGGAGAACCCGAAAAAGGACAGGTAGAAGAGCCCTACCAGCGCGGAAACAAGCCGCGGGTAGGGTATGCTGGTTTCTATGAGATCTGAAGCGCGGTAGTATGCGTAGGAGATTGTAAGCGTGAAGAGGGGGAGCGTGAGCTCGCCCGCGAGCCCGAGTATCCCGAGGAAGCTCACCCCCGTGTAGCCGGCGCTCAGGAAGATTGCAAGGGGAGGAAGGACCACGGCGAGTGTGGCGCCGAGGCGGGGGAGGCGGAAGTCATACTCGTAGATGTGGCGCATCCCGAGCCCTATTCCGAGGAAGGATGTGAGCAGGGCAAAAAGCGTGAAGATGGAGATGGCAAGGTTGTATGCGCCCCCGTAGAAGCTGGCAAGCCCCGCCGTGCCAAGGCCGGTGGTTTCGCTCCCGAGCACACCGACAGTTGTGACTGCAAAGAGCAGGTAAAGGAAGAAGCACACAAGGGTGCTCAGGGTGTAGGCAAGCTTTGCCCTGCCCTTCGTGAGGTAGTTTATCTCGGGCAGGATGTTCAGCCCGAAGAGCGCGAAGAGCATTGTCCCTGCAAACTGCATCCCCGCCTTGACGGTTGGCGCGGAGAACTCAAATCCGCGGAAATTCAGCAGGTTCAGGAGGGCCACCCCCACGAGAAAGGCGACCATCAGCGCGGAGATTGGGAGGTTTATGTCCTCAATCAGCCGCGTGCCCTTGAAGACCACGAAGGCCCCGAAGAGGAAGAGGAAGAGCCCGCCCATCAGGGGAGCAAGCCCGATAAGGACTTCCAGCTGGTCGCCAAACCCTATGAGGTAGGCGGACAGCGCGCCATACATTGAGAAAATCAGCGTGAGATAGACGAAATACTTCCACTTCTGCCCGAGGTAGTCCGCGATGAGGGCAGGTATCTGAACGGGCTTGCTCTCCCTCTTGAGGAGGTCGGCAAGCATATACGCCGAGATGAGCAGGAAAAGTGCCACAACAAGCCCGATGGCAATGCCCGCCGGGCCCACCAGGAAGAACGCCTTGGGCAGGCCGAGGACGCCCGCCCCGATGGTGGTGGAAATCGCAAGACCTATTGCGCCAAGCACACCATAAAGTCATTCAAGCACATATATGCTTTTCAGTCAAGGACCGCAAGCACGCGGGCGGCCTTCTCCGGCGAGGAGACGAGGGGAAGCTCGACAAGCTCATTGACGCCGGAGGCATAGGCGCCCGGAGGCGAGACCACGACAACCGGCTTGCCCCTTCCCCTGAAGCCGTTCAGCACGTCGATTATCTCCGCGTGCAGTTTTGGAAGCTGGAGCAGGATGATGGCAATCACCGCGTCCACACCCCTGTCGGAAAGCATCTGCTCTATGGCCACTGCAAACATCTCGGGGGTGGCATCACCCGTCAGGTCAACGGGGTTGGCGAGGGAAACCCTCTCGGGGAAGGCGTCCTTCATGACGGACAGGCTCTCCTCCGAGAGCTTTGCAAGCTCCATTCCGCACTTCTCAACGGCATCGCTTGCCATCACCCCGAACCCGCCGCCGCACGTGACAATCCCAACCCTGTGGACCTTCCGCCTCCACAGACTCCTTGCTTTCAGCGCCATCAGGAACTCCTCGGGACCGGGAGCAAGGTGCCAGCCGAGCTGCCGGGCGACGCCCCTGAAGACCTCGTAGTTGCCAGCAAGCGCGCCCGTGTGGCTCCTGGCAGCCTTCACCCCAGAGCCGGTCCTGCCCGCCTTCAGCACCACCACGGGCTTGTCCCCCTCCATATTGAGGAGCTTCCGCCCGTCCTTCAGCCCCTCGACATAGAAGCCAATCACATCCGTCTCCGGGTCCTTCTGGAAATACTCAAGGATCTCGTAGTCGCTCACATCGAGCTGGTTGCCATAGCTCGCAACCTTGGACACCCCCAGCCCGACGGTGCTTGCCCAGTCGAGGACGGCGGCAACTGTGGCGCCGCTCTGGCTGAGTATGCTCACATTGCCGCGCTCGGGAAAGGGAAGGCGCGAAAGGGGCAGGAAAAGTGTGTTGAGCCCCGAATGGGCGTCCAGCGTCCCGAGGCAATTGGGACCCCAGATTCTCAGCCCGTGCTTTTCCCCAGTCTCAAGAAGCCGCCTGTCAAGCTCCGTGCGCCCCGACTCGCCAAAGCCGCCCGCAACGATGAGAGCGCCCTTCAGCCTGTCGCCCACCTCCTCAAGGGTCTTCACCACGGCGGGCGCGGGAATGGCAAACACCCCCAGCTCGGCCTTTGGAACATCCGCAGGGGAATAGCATTTCAGCCCGTCAAGCTCATCGGCGTGAGGATTGACGGGGTATATCCTGCCCCTGAAGTTGTTAACGAGGTTTCGGAGGATTACCCGCCCGGGCTTGTCAAGGCTCCTGCTCGCACCAAAAACCGCAACGGACCTGGGCCTGAAAAACACATCCACAGCAAGGAATGGCAGGAGCCTATTTAAATTCAGCGGAAATATGTCGGCTCTTCCTTGGGCAGGCGGGAACGGAACCTGCTCTTGAGCTCCGCATAGTACTTCTCCATATCCTCGGTGAGGCTGGGTCCCACCTTCTCAATGGCGCGCTGGAAGTGCTCCCCGGAAACATGCTCGCTTCCCTCGCGGATGGCAAACATTGCGGCTTCCCTGCACACCGCCTCCAGGTCCGCGCCGGAGAAGTTCTCG
>WAMX01000107.1 GCA_015522095.1 Nanobdellati archaeon
TCCTCCACCTTCTTCATCTCGGCATCGAACTTCGAGAACTCTTCCTCGGACTCCCTGGCGAGCTTTTTCCGGAGCTTCTCAATCTCGCGCTCATTTGCCCTCTCGAGGAGCTCGATGGCCTCCCTCTCGGCATCCTTCACAAGCCTCTCTGCTTCCTCGAGCGCCCCGTTCCTCAGGGCCTCTGCCTTTTCCCCGGCAGCCTTCAGCATGCGCTCCGCCTGTTCCTCCGCCTCAACAAACTCATCAATAACCTTCAGGACCTCTCGCTCATCAAACTTCTTCAACTCCAATCACCGCCGTAACAGACTTGTATGGGAGTCCCTTAACCCTGTCCGAGTGGGCGAGGGACGCAGAGCTGACCTTCTCGGAAAAAGCCACGACCACCCTCTTGCCTGCAAGCTCTTCCGCCAGCGCCTCCTTGCCGGCAAAGAATCTGCGCACAAGCTCCCCTGCTATGTCCTTCTCTCCAGAGCTCACTCCCACACTGATTTTTTCCCTGCCAAGAACGCGAACGTTGAGTTTTTCGGGGTTTTCGGAATATACCCAGTAAACATCAACGGAAGCATCTCCCACTTTTATCTCGCCGAGGTGCTTCAGTTCCACAAAAGGATTTGACCTGTATTTTAAAAAGCTTGCAGTTACCGCGGCACAGAACCCTTTTATTCTGCCGCATCTTACCTCACAATGGACACTCAGGAGAGGCTCGAGCTGATAAAGAGAGACCCAACGGAGGAAGTTGTCACGGAGGAAGAGCTGTCCGCCCTTCTTGAGAGCGGCAGGAAGCTCGTGGCGTATGATGGGTTCGAGCCGAGCGGGCTGCTCCACCTGGGGTCCGGCATGCTCCGCACAATAAAGACCAATGACTTCACGGAGGCGGGCGTGGAATTCATCATATACATTGCGGACTGGTTCGCCTACCTGAACAACAAGCTCGGTGGGGACCTTGAGAAGATAAGGAAGGTGGGGGAGTATTTCATAGAGGGCTGGAAGGCCTGCGGGATGGATATGAAGAGTGTGAAGTTCGTCTGGGCGAGCGAGCTTGTGAAGGACCCGGAGTACTGGGAGACCTTCCTGAAGCTCTCAACGCACACGACCGTCAAGAGGGTGATGAGGGCCGTCACAATCGCGGGGCGAAAGGAGTCGGAGGTCAGGAGCGCAAGCCTGCTCGTGTACCCCCTGATGCAGGCAACGGATGTGCTCATGCTCAATGGCGGGAAGGGTGTGGACATATGTCAGCTGGGGATGGACCAGCGGAAGGTCAATATGCTCGTGAGGGATATTGTGGATGCGCTCGGGAGAAAGAAGCCCGTGGCGGTACACCACCACCTGCTTGCCGGGCTGAAGGGCGCGAGAATGGGGAAGGAAGAGGAGGACAAGATGAGCAAGAGCAAGCCGGACACGGCCATATTCATCCACGACTCGCGCGAGGAGATTGAGCGCAAGCTGCGCAAGGCATACTGCCCCGAGAAGCAGGTTGAGGGGAATCCCGTGCTTGAGATTGCGCGCTACATACTGTTCCGCAGGTTTGACCGGCTCGAGGTAAAGCGGCCGGAGAAGTATGGAGGAGCTGTGGAGTTCCTGAGCTTCGGGGAGCTGGCAGACGCATACAGAAAGGGGCTTCACCCTGCCGACCTGAAGGCGGCGGTCGCGGAGAAGCTGGACGAGCTGCTTGAGCCGGTGAGGGCGCATTTCGAGAAGGGAAAGGCCGCGGAGCTTTATGAGTTCGTGAGGAACGTGCAGGTAACGAGGTAAGGAGATGGGCACACACATAATGCACCTGGCAAGGGAGCCGTATGAGGCGGTGCTTGAGGGAAGGAAGAGGGTGGAAGTGAGGCTTTATGATGAAAAGCGGAAAAGGGTAAGGCTTGGCGACATGGTGATTTTCAGGCCGCTTGAGGGCGACGGGGAGGTGTGCGTGAGGGTCACGGGACTTCTCAGGTTCCGGAGCTTCAAGGAGCTGTTTGAGGTTGTTTCGGGGCAGGTTCTCATCAGCGGGGAGCTGCCCGTGGATGAGAAGGTGAGAAGGATGAGGAAGTATTACACGGTGGAGGAGGAAGAGAGGCACGGCGTGCTTGGGATTGCCTTCGAGGTTGTGGAGTGCGGGAAGGTGTAAATGTTTTAAAACAGCAGGGAAGTAATTTGCTGCATACACAAGCGCCGGTAGTCTAATTGGCTAGGACAGTGGCCTGCCACGCCGCCGATCCGGGTTCAAATCCCGGCCGGCGCAAGCTTTTAAAAAAAGCTTGACCAAAAAGAAGGCGTCCGAAGGACGCCTTGCGGGGGTCAAGGGGGTGCAACCCCTTGTGGGTTCAAATCCCGGTCGGCGCAAGCTTTTTGCTTCCGCGCCTTCGCTTCGCTTGGCTTGTCGCAAAAACCTTGACCAAATATATTGTCGTCGACGAATCCGAGCGGAGGGTAAGCGACCGAAGGGAGCGCACCCGAAGTCGAGGATTGGTCGGGGGGTCAAATCCCGGCCGGCGCACACGACCTTTTAAAAAAGGTCCGGACGAGCGAAGCTCGTAAGGCCCCAGGACGAGTCCTGTGGGCGATCAAAAAGGTGCTATCTTCGCCCTTCGGGCTCGATAGCACTCGCAGTTTCTCATTGCAAGCTTGACCAAAAAGGAGTAAGAATTATATAACTCCTGCATAGTGACAGGTGTGAGCGGAATGAGAAGCTGGCGGGAAAGGGCGTATGAGGACGAGTGGCTGTGGGAAATATGGAACAGCCAGGACAGAATGGAAAAGATGGGCGCCATTGTCCAGATGAGCAATGAATTCCAGAGATACCGGGAAGAGGCAGGGAAGTGGCTGGAGGATTACCTTGCAGGGGGCGGAGATGTTGATGAGATAATATTCATATATGGCGAGGCGCAGTTTCCGCACCTGAGGAAGCGCCTTGCAGCGAGATATGTGGATTACCTGATAGATGGGGGCAGGGGGATGGATGCGTTCTCCCTTGCAATGGAGTATGGTCTTGAAGTTGAGACAACGGAGAAGCTGCTTGAGAGGGACCTTTACACATTTCTTGATGCGATGGCGCTTGTTTACCGCAGGGGCGAGCCCGTCGACGGGGCGCTCAGGGAATTCCTGGACGGGAAGATGGAAAACATAGGCGAAACATGGATGTATTCCGAAGATCCCTTTGAGACGGTAAGGGAGCTCTACCTGCTGAAGGGAACGCACCGCGATGAGCTCGTGGATGTATCGCTGGACCTTGTGGACAGTTATGTGGGGGCGAAGGATTACGGGGGCATCTGGGGCCTGATTGCGCTCCTCGAGAGGACGGACAGGTCAATTGCTGCGTCTGTCATCCCCTTCGCACTGAAGAGGGCCGTGGAGTCCGGGTTTCCGGAGTACGTGGTGCAGAACCTGAGGAGCTGGCTTGCCCTTCACACCCCCCTGCTCCCGTCCGGGACATACAGGGAGGGTTGAGGGGCTGTGCCTGCCGGCGATTCCGGCGGGGCAGGAGGTGAAGCCCGCAAAGCCCAGCAAATCAGCAACACGGAAGCCGAGCGATGGAGGGAGTGATGGCAGGGAGCTATCGCGGGGGTGCCGGCAGCCTGCACGAGAAATTATACAGTGGGAGCCCGGCACTTGAGAGCTCTGTGATTTTGCACACCTTTCTAAGAGTCTTCATCTGGGACGCATCAGGAGCAATGGCAAGATAATCACCAGGAGGGTAGTGAAAGTCATCACTGAGAAAATATGATCCGCCGCCGTCAAAAAGCCAGGGAAAGTAAGAGTATATTGACATATTTTTCTCAGCAGCAAGTTCCTGGAGCTCATATCTATGCTCGGCTGCCCAGAGGTAGTCGGAGTAGAGGGAGGAGGGGCCATGGTTAATCGAAAGAAGTGAGGGCACAGCAAGCAGCACGAGCCAGGTCGGTGCGGACCTCAGCGAGAAAAGAGAGGCAAATGAAAAGAACACTCCAATCACAATTAGATACCTTAACCCTGGGTAGAACGCAAGTTTAGATGAAAAAATGAAAAAACCCAGAAGGGGGACGGCCGAAAGGGGGTTCTTCTTTCTGATCAGTATGATGGTGCCGGCAAGGGCACTTATGGTCAGGGCAAGGTTGAACTGGAACGGGTTAAGGACGAACCTCAAATTGTGCGGGAGATTCGACAGAAATGCAGCGGTTTTCCCCGCAGGGTCAGGATACCAGTCCGGGAGCAGGGCGTAGTATTTCAGGTAGTTGTAAACCCTAATGAGAAAATTAACGGCAAGATACTCTC
>WAMX01000108.1 GCA_015522095.1 Nanobdellati archaeon
GTAACTTCCCCGCGCGGTCTTCGTCACCCTTCCGGGCGAGCACAACCACTGCCTCCTTCCCCTCCCCAACAATGTGCCCTATCTCATCTATCACGCCGTGCCTGATGAAATCCCAAACCGCAAGGGTGTCCAGCCCGCGCTCCGTGAGCCTCACGGACGGCTCGCCGAGCACGGTCTTCAGCTCAAGCAGCCCATCCCTCTCAAACCGCTTCAGGGTCTTTTCAAGGGGGAGCTTCACCCCAAGCCGCTCGGATATCTCAAACACGGGCACCCATTCATAGGTTTCCCACAGCCCGTCCACTATGCGCAGCACCGCTATTTCACGCCTGTCCATCACTCAACTGACTCAACAAGCTCTTTTATCTCTTCCGAATTTATGGCACAGCCGCTGAGCTTCAGGGCATTGAGCATGCTCTGGAGGAGCTGCCTTTTTGGATAGCCCCACTCAAAGAAGCCGCGCTTTACCGCAACCGTGACAAGCTCGCTGCTCCGTATGACCTTCACGCCCTTCATAAGCTTGCCGAGCTCCCTGGACACATCCTCGTTCATCTCAATTGTCTTTCCCGTCCTGTGCTCCGAGAGCTTCCTCAGCTGCTCCCTGTTCTCAACAAGCAGCCGCGTGTTCTTCTCATCCACGAGGAGCGGGACGCCCTCCTTTACCGAGAGCGCGAGCGCATCCGCCTCCCCGTACTGTATAATTTCAATCGGGCGGCTCTTGTGGTGGAAGAGGCTGTTTGCGAGCCCGATTATCCTGTTCCGGAGCTGCGGGTCGGTCTCCTTCAGCTTGAGGCCCCTTCCGAGGAGCGTTCCATTCCTCATGGCCTCAAACCCGAACTTGTAGGAGTGGAGCGGGTTGTCCACTATCTCCTTCTTCACATAGTTCGGTATCCAGAACTCGGTGTCAAACCGCTCGAACAGCCATGTGAGGCAGTTGGTGCCGAGCGCAATTATGCTTGACGAGTCGCAGGATATGGCTTTCACAGTATCTCCTCCGCGTCCTTCAGCCTCTCAAGTGCGGGCTTCCCCGTGCCCTCCTCATCGACCATCTTGGTCTTCCCTATGTGGTGCATGAGCTCATACTCCGGCACCCCGAGCATTTCCGACACCTTTGTCAGGCTGACCCCCCACGCATAGAGGGTGGAGCCCCTGCGAATCTTCGCGTACTTTATGATGTCTTCCTTGTACCTGCCGAAATGCCTGTCAAGCTCTATCACAATTTTCTCGGCCCTTTCAAGGTCCCCTGCCTTCAGTGCATCCTCAAGCCTGCTCAGGAAATTTTCCCAGTACTTCCTGTCCTTGAGGTAGTAATTCTTCTCGACAATTTTTGAGAGGGCACGCACAATCACGGAAAGCCTGACCTTCTTTTTTTCCTGGTCAACAAATCCCCTCAGCAGCAGCTCGTCACTCAGGTCCTTAAGCTTCCGGACCTTCCTCGCCCTTACAAGCTCAATTATGTCCTCCACCAGATGCCTCCCTGCGGGGAGATTTAAGCTTTAGGGCGTCTGGATGCCGCACGATTTGATGGTGGTGGAGGTGGCGGGCATTGCCCAGTTCAGAAGGATGTTCAGGAAGGAGTCAAGCTGGCTCCATGTCGTGAGCATGCTCTGGTTGCCCACAAAGACCACATAACCATCCCCGTATGCGGTTGCGCCAACTGCCGCCCTGCTCGTGTTGAGCGCGGGCCCGTACACTATCCACGCCTCGTCTGGGTTTGTGAAGTACTGGCTGTTTGTCTGGATGGGGTTGAGTGACGAAAAGTCGCCCGTGCCATTCAGGGTGTGGGAGTCCGTGAGCTGCTCCATATTTCCGACGAGGCAGGATGTGCTGCAGAGCCCCCTGTATGACACGAGTATGCCGCCCGCATCCACATACTTGAGGAGAGCGCTGCCATAGCTGCTCGGGTATTCCCCGGGTATGAACAGCACCCTTGGCCCGGCATTCCCCTCAAGTTCCGAAAGGTCTGCCAGCGTGATGTTCTCCACGTCCCCCCTCGAGCTGAGCCTGCTGTAGAGTGCCGAGCCATCATATCCCTCCGTCAGGATGCCTATGTTTGAGAAAATCCGGTCGTTGCTGCTGCCGCTCCTGTACCACAGCACGACGCGCGGGCGGTTCTTTATGAGGTTCAGGCGGAAGGTGAGCGTGTTTCCCGAGAGCGATGCCCTGAGAGGGTTCCCGTCGGCATCCATGAGGGTGCCGTTGTGGGAAACGGTGGTGGAGAGCTTTACGAGGTTGGAGGTCTGGTTGGAGTATATGTATATGGCCGTGCGGTTGGACTTTATGTGAAAGTTCTTCCTGTACATCTTTTTTGTGACCTCCACGCTGCTCTCTCCCCTGTATCTCACCGTCACATTTGCCCCGCAGTACCACTCCTCCTGCGTGAGGTCGCAGCCACTTCCTCCCGACACCGGGGAGCAGTGAACGCCGACGGGCTCGGGCACATATTTCAGCGCCTCAAGCACGAGCTCTGCAGACCCCTCCCTGTTCAGCTCGTCCTGTATTGCATCGTGGACATACCTCACGCTGGGGATGTCGGGCGTGGCAAAATCGGAGGTTGTGGCCGTGAACATCTCCAGAAGGAAGAATATGTACATCCCCATCAGGAATGCGGAGAGCATGTAGAACTGACCCCTCAGATTGCCTTCCATGCGGACATCACCAGCTCCACAACAGTTTCATTTGCGTATATCACCCTGCGCGAGGATATCACATCGTGGGTGGGGGGATTGATGGGCGGCCCCATTTCCCTCGCGCCTGCAAGCGGCGGCAGGATGGGCTCTTCCACGACTTCGGCCGCGAGGCTCTGCCCTCCCCTGGCAGTGCTGTGCTTCCACGAGCGGTCCGTTGCGAACACATAAAGCTTCTGGATGCCGCTCTTGAAGCTGCCTTTGATGAACAGGTTGCCGTTCGAGCAGGTGTAGGGGAGGATTTTGTCCACGACGGGCACCCCGCATATTCCCTTTATCTTTCCGAGGGTGGCGGGCCCCGGGAAGCGGACAAGGTA
>WAMX01000109.1 GCA_015522095.1 Nanobdellati archaeon
TTTCAATGTGGCGCACACGGAGATGGACATAGCCCGCCCAAAGGACAATGTGAAGAACGCGGGATTCACCCCCGAGGAGAGGGCGTGGATGGACGAGCTGCTGGGCAAAGGATGGGTGGACACCTTCCGCCACATGCATCCTGACACGGTAAAGTACAGCTGGTGGACGTATCGCTTCAACGCCCGGGCGAGAAACATAGGGTGGCGCGTGGACTACTTCGTGGTGTCGGAGGAGCTTCTGCCGCGCGTGAAGGATGCGGACGTGCTCGACACGGTGATGGGGTCGGACCACGCCCCGGTCATGCTCGAGATTCAATAGCGGACGCCGTGCGGTCAATGGCGCGGACTGCCCTCTCTGCCTCCTTCTTTACAAGCTCCTCGATTTCCGGGCTGGCAAGTTCCATCCTCCCCCCGCGGTGCAGGTTCACTGCAGGGCTGTCGGAATAGCGGACGGTTGCACCCTGAAACTTCCCATTAACAAGAATGGCACGGACATCCCAGTAATGTGCACGGGGATGCGGGTCAACGGGGAGGTGCCGCTGGATAATCTTGACTCCCCGGACGGGGTGGACGTCCCCCTCGCTGGAGAACTTTATGCCCGCACCCGCCTGGCCAAAATTGCCCTTGACGACATAATCAACAAGCCCCGCGCGCTCCACAATATCGCGGGCCATGGCAGAGCCAAGGGAGAGGTAGGTCTCGGGAACGGGGACGCCCGCATTGCCCACCACAACCGTGGAGAGGTGCTTGTCGAGGGTTATCCTGATGACGGAGTCGGAGTTGATGCGACGAACCCTGTAGGGATAATGCTGTGAGAACTTGAGCCGGTTGAAGATTATGAGGTCCGGCTTGAAGCGCACGCCCTCGTCAGAAACAAGCTCCTCGCCGCGCTGGTCAACGGGGCAGGCGTGCACCTCGAAGAACCTGCTGAGCGTGCTTACGCGGATTGAGTCTGCCGCATCCTTTGTGGAGTACAGGGAGGCAACCCTCCGGGGACGGAAGCGGCGCTTGAGGAGCCTGCCAAACTTTTCCAGAGGGTTGCGCCCGTCATCGGCGAGCAGCTTCATCGCCACGGAGCCGGGAGAGGAGTTTGCCTCGAGGAAGTATGGCTCGCCACGGCTGATTATGAAGTCCACGCCCGCCATCAGGAAGTGCTTCATTTTACCCACTCCGCCGCAAGCTCTGCCACCACCCTGGCGGCCCGCACAACCCTGCGGTCAATCCTCCCGCTGCCAAGGCGAAACAGCTTCGATGAGAACTCAACAAGCCCTGCCACCCTGCCCCTGTAGTGGCTCTTCAATATGAACTCACTCTCCCCCGCGAGCTTCAGCTTGCTGACGAGGACTTCCAGCCCGCTGACCCGTTCAAGGAAGCGGCGCTTGAACTCAAGGGCGTTCTCCGTTCCGCCGATATACTGGCGCTCGCGCCCAAAGCCAAAGCGGAGGTCCACGCCATCGGAGCCGCCCATCCTGTGGTATGTCAGGAGGAACCGTGGATTCAGCCGCTCAATCAGCCCGTGGAATTCCCCGAGCAGCCCCGCATATGCTGGGTTCCGGTGGCTCGTGAGCGTGAAGATTTCACCATCAATATTGTACTTGAAGCGGGCTCCCTTTCCAAGCTCGGCCGGGTCGCGCGCAAAATCCGCCTCCATTCGGGGAACATGCGACACGATGTACGAGCCGCCAATGTGGCGGGCGGCAAGCCGCGCAAGGTATCCCGTCCCCCTCTCGCCTATCTTGGCCACCCTTCCATCCACAATCTCAAGGGACACGCCCTCGTGGGGTGCGACCACAAGCACGGGCACATCACCAAACGACCCGTACTCAACAAGTTCATCCATCCACTTTGCCATGGAGACCCCTCACATACTTCAGTATCTCGCGGGCGATGTTCTTCTGCGTGGCGGACTCAAGGCCCTTGAACTGGGCGTTCACATTTATCTCGATTATCACGGGACCGTCTTCACTGGGCATGAGGTCCACGCCGCATATGCCCATCCCCATGGCCTCAGCCGCCCTTATCGCAAGCTTCTTCTCCGTGGAGCTGAGCCTGTATGGCTCCCCGTGGCCACCAATCCCTATATTGGCGCGGCGCTCCCCCTGCTTGGCCACCCTCTTCATGGCGGCGACAACCTTCCCGCCAATGACATACGCCCTTATGTCCTCATTTCCGGGCTCAACAAACCGCTCGAGGAAGATGGTCTCTTTGAAGCGCTGGAGAGCATCTATGACGCTCACTGCAGACTGCTCCGAATCGGCAAACATCACACCCACTCCCTTCGAGCCATAGAGGAGCTTCAGGACAAGGGGGTAGTCCATCTCCTTGAGGAGCTTCTCAATGACCTCCCTCCGTATGGCAAGGTGCGTCTCCGGCACGGGAAGCCCCGCCTCCACAAGGCGGACAAGGGTGAGGAACTTGTTGTGGGACGCTATGACGGATGAAGGCTCGATGGGAAGGGGCTTCCCCGCCTTTTTGAGGAAGTAGAGGAGGGTCGTGCCGAATGTCTTGTAGGAGCGGGGTATGCGCGGCAGGAAGGAATCATAGTTCAGGAGGCTCTTGTTCTTGTACTTGAGGTCAAACCCGTCTCGGAGCTCAACGGCAACCTGCGGGATGGGGAAATAACTCACGGTATCAAAGAGCTTCGTTGCCTCTTCCAGGAGGCGGACCTGCTCGTATTCCCTACTCAGGGGACCGAGTATTGCCAATTTCATCCTTCAACCACCTGAAAAACTCCTTGACCTTCCCGATAAGCCCTGCAACGGTCTTTCCAAACTGCAGGGAGTCCTGTATCTCGACCGCCATTATCCTCGCCACATTCTTTCCCGCCACCTCGTTGAAC
>WAMX01000110.1 GCA_015522095.1 Nanobdellati archaeon
CTCGTGGGTTTTGAAAGCTTTGCCGTGTCAAGCGAGCCGACCGCCGATGTGAGCTGCAGGACCTGCACGGCCTGCACCACCGAGAACACCAGCAGGGCACCCAGCGCCACCACCATAAGCAGCAGCTTCCTGTCCGCCATTATTTCTTCCAACATCTCATCACCTCATATCCGCATGAATTCACTCACCTGTCCGTCCTTCACCGCGTATATCACCCATGTCCCTGTCTTCGGGCCGGGCATTCCGGGGCTTCCAGAGGGCATGCCCGGGAGGGCTATCCCATCTATGTCAGGCTGCTCGCGGAGCAGCTTCTCAATCGCTTCCCTGGGAACATGTCCTTCCACGAAGTATTTCCCAATTTGCACAGTGTGGCAGCTCTGCACGCTCCGGGGAATGCCGAGCTGCTCCTTCATCTGCGCGAGCTGGGCATCGTCCCTGAAACTGTCCACCATTGCACCTGCCCGCTCGAGGTACTCGCCGTAGAAGACACAGCACCCGCAGCTCATTGACTGGTAGAGCGCGACGCTCGTCCCTTCGAGCGGCTTTGCGCTGCTGTTCATCAGCCCAATCCCCACTGCTATCACGAGCACCGCTATTGCACCTATCCACCATTTCATTTTAGCAACCTCCCACCATTCCCGGAAGACTTTCTCCCTGGACCTGCGATGGGTCCTTGCCTGCCACCTCTATGGCGGCGGCAATCATGTTCCGCGGGAACCAGGTCGTCTTCCACTTCATCACCTCGCGCAGTATCTCCGCGTCGCTGTAGTCCGTGTACTGTATCAGGCCCAGCGCCACGGCCTGCGCGGCGGGGTTGTGCTGGCACCCGCACCTGAGGTTTCCGCTGGAAGTTATTCCCTGCGGGCCAACCCCGCAGCAGAACTCGCAGCTTATCCCCCGTGGCGCTGCCGCCAGGTTGAGGTATCTCTGCCATTTGGCGGGGTCTTTCTTGACCTCCTCCTTTATCACATAGTACCACTTCGCGAGGTAGTTCAGCGAATTCACCGGATCATCGAAGGTTATGCCTCCGAGCTGCTGGCTGTATTCGGGCGTCCCCGAAGGCAGCATCACTGCTATCACATCCTGCTCGCTCCTTGCATTCTTCAGCTCCGGAAACACCGCGGCAATTGTCTGCTTTGTGGAGGAAAGCTGGGAAGTGTCCACGTTGGCAAGCGTTGCACTGCCTCCGCCGAGAAGTGCTGATGCGCCCATGAGCTGGGCGACCTTCATCAGCTGGTACTGGTTGAACGCCATTACCGCGGCAGACACAAGCAGCGCAGCCATCACCACATTGAAAAGTTTGCTGTCCACCTTACTCTTACTTCTGGAGGCTTTAAATGTATGCCCTGCCTTCTTCGTGCCAATCCTGCTCACCGCATATCCTGATATAAGCAGCGCAATTGCCTTGAGCTCAAGCCCCCTGAATGGCAGCACGGCCAGCCCAGCGGAGACGCCTATCAGCGAGTAGACGAGCGCTCCGCACGAGGGACACCCCAGCGAGAACAGCCACGCGACAGTTCCCCCCGCACCCTCTGCGGTGAGCTCGCTGTTGCGGAGGTCCCTGTATGCGCTCAATAGGAGGAGCGCTACAATGGGAACGAGCGGCGCTGAGAGCAGGCTCGCCCACACAGAGTACATGCGGTTCATCTCCGTGTACGCATACATGCTGAGGGAGGTCTTTGCAAGAGTCAGGTAGTAGTTCACAAGCCACACCGCTCCCAGCAGTATGAAGAACTTCTGATCAACGAGCTTTGGATACCTGTGGGCAAAGTAAGCGGTCACGCCGCCGACTACTGCTGAGAACGCGGCAATCAAAAGCGTCGTGAGGTAAAACGCCCCGAGCGCTTCCTTGAGATAGTAATTGAAGAATGTGTATGAGCTCCACGGCACGAGAACCGTGAGCACCATGAATCCTATGAAGGATGCCGTGGCAACCTTCGCTCCAATCCCGACTGCTTTCTCATCCTTATACCACATACTACTCCACCACCACTGTTCCTCTCATGCTCCCGTGGCCTCCACCACAGTACACCCCGCAGAACATTGTGAATGTGCCCTTCTTGTTTGCCGTGAACTCGACGCTGCTCTCCTTCCCCGGTTCGAGAAGAAGGTTCACGCCAAGCTCGGGTATCACCAGCGAGTGCGCAACATCCCTGCTTGTCCCGACGAGGCGGATGCGCTCCCCCTGCTTTACCTTTATTGGGTCCGGGGAAAAGCCATACCTGAACGCTTCCACCCTGATCTCCCTTACGCCCTGATTCAGGGGCTCAACCCTGGGCTCCCTGTTCTTGAACAGTACGGGCATTGCCAGGAATGCCACCACCACCAGCGCGAATGTGAGCGCTCCAATCATTTTCGTGTCCGCCACGCGATTCACCTACCAACACCTTGCTGAAACGCCTTATGGCTTTTTGTTTCCAACCAATTCCCACGTGAATATCCTCTCGGGCACGCCATATATCCCCCTGAGGGTAAGCTCCATCCGGTCCGTGTCCACGCCGGGGAAGATGAGCACGCCGGAGCGGTGGTGCCCGCCCGGTGCCGAGCCCTGCCACTCCACGGGGCGGTATCTCCTGCCCTGTGAGTCTTCGAGCTCTGCAACCTCCAGCATATCAAACCCGAGATTGCCCTGATGGGTGTTTATCTGCACATCAAACCTGACCGCGTCCGGGCCAACCTCAAGGGGCGTTATGTCAATGGTCACGCCGCCCTCGCTGCTGGTCCGTGTTGTGAATGCCATCGGCTCGGGCTCCGCACTGGCAAAGCTTGTGCTGAGAAACATCACGGGCAGCACGACTATTGCAAGCGCGAGCACGAGGTTCTTCACGACATCCATATCCACCCTTGCCAGCCTGTCCGAGTTTATTGCCATGTTCTCCTTGGCGAGCTTGAGGAGCATTGCTATCCCGAAGAGATTGGAGAACAGGCCGAGCGCGAGGAAGAATGACTGGTACTTCAGGAGGAACACGGATGCCACGGAGAGCCCGAGTATGGGGATGATGTCGGTCACGCGGTGGAGGCAGCACGCCACCATTGAGACTGCGGAGATTCCGCCTGTTGCGGCAACCTCCATCCTGGCGCGATTTTCCCTCACCCTCCCCCTTATGAGCGTGAAAAGGTAAACCTGCACCCCAAAGCCCGCGGAGAGCAGGGTAACCCACAGCCCCAGGGACTGAAACTGTGCGAGCGCATAGTCCCAGGAATTAACGAATGTGAGTGTTGCAAAATAGAATGCAAGCAGCGCAATACCTGCGCCGGTCCCGAAGAGTTCCGCCTTCGTCTCAACCTTCATGCAAGGACCGGGCAGAAACACCTTATGGGCCTTTGTTTCCAACTACACCAGCAGGAAGGCGGCGCTCGCAATGGAGAGCGCGACCATTATGAACACGATGGTCTGGAAGGGAAACAGCAGCCCCCTGCGCTTCTTGACCTGCTTGCTTGCCTCCTCTGCGCCGAGGAAGAGCCCGACCCCGAGGAGCATCCCGAGCAGGAGCCTGTCAACCCCGAAGAGCGACCCGTTTGGCAGCATAAAGTCCTTGCTGTGCTGCGGGCTCCCCATAACTCCTGCGGAGTACATGGGTGCTATTGTGATGAGGAAGGACGCCAGCACTATGAGCGGCGCCTGGAACTTCACAATGTTCTTCTTTATGGAGCGGCTGAACCATAGGGAAGTGGAGAGTATGAATGCCCCAAACCAGAGCCCCACGACCATATCATCGACACCGTAGAACCTTGCGGCGGCGAGTCCTGCCCCGGCGGCTGCCGTGCAGAGCGGGCAGTGCGCCCTTGCCGAGGCCATTGCGAATGCAATTGCAAGCAACCAGTACATGTTATGATTTCAACCTGTTATTTATTTAATTTATCATTGCTGAGCTAAGAATGGCTGGCAAGGAGTGGGCAGAGCTTGCCCGGAAGATAGAGAAGGTCACATCGCAGAAGGAGATGGACCTGAGTTCTGGCGAGGACCTCTCAATAGGGATAATGAACCTGATAAGCCTGGAAGAGCACTTTTTCTTCACGGCGATGAAGACGGGGAAGCGCAAGTACCTCCTCCTGCTCAAGGAGGTCAGGGAGATGCGCAAGTCCCTGCTCAGGGAGCTTGTCAGGGAACCGGAGGGCGAGGTCTGGTGCATCTCAAAGCACCTTCTCGCGGCGGCAATGCGCCTCATGGAGGTCGGCACGAAGAAGCTTGGCGAGGGGAAGCCCGCGCAGGACTACTTCCGCAGGGGCTACCAGCTTTATGGCATCTTCTGGGCGCTCAACCTCGGGGTGATTGACAGCCGCGCCCTCTCGAAGAAGGAGAAGAAGGAGCTTGAGAAGCTCGGCAGGGAAGAGCACTACGGGGAGAAGGGCTTTTTCGGCAGGCTCGGGGAAATGATAAGCAAGGCAATTGACTGCTGCAAGGAATGATTACTTCGCGAGCAGGAGGTTTGTCATCCCCCTCCTGCGGCGCTCCACGAGGCCGCGGGCCTCAAGCTTGTCGAGGGTGCGGCTCACCTTTGCCTTTGAGAACCCGCTTTCCTGCACAAGGTCTGCCTGGAATGCCGCACCGCCGGAGTTTATGAGCATCTCAAACAGGATGCGCTCGTCCCCGCTGAGCCTGCCGAGCGCAGCCTTCCACCTCGTTTCCCTGTCGTCCCCTCCGAAGTTCTTGAATATGAGGAAGGAGCCAATTGCAAGCAGGACAACAATGGATGTGAAGCCCACATAGCTCTGGATGGGCAGCCACGTCGCGCCCGGGCAGATATTGCCAAGATACTGCCCGCACTGCGCCTGGCAGGATGGCTGGAGCGCCTTCTTCAGCTCTGACGTGTACGACCATACAATTGATGAGAGGACGGCGGCGAAGAACACCAGCGCGACGCCGGCCAGCTTCAGCAGTTTCACGATATATCTAATTTTGCTCACTTAAAAAATTACCCCTTCGCAATCCGGAGCGCATTCAGTATCACGGCAAGGCTCAGTCCCATGTCCCCCACCGCCACCGCCAGCCACAGGGGCATCATGCCGAGGAATGCGAGGGCCGCGAATGAGCTCTTGATTGTCAGGGCGGCGGTTATGTTCTGCCTGACGACGGACATTGTGTGCCTGCTCAGGTCGAGCAGGTATTCCACCTTGCCCAGATCATCGTGCATGAGCGCTATGTCTGCCGTCTCTATTGCCACGTCCGTGCCCTTCCCCATGGCTATTCCCACGTGTGCCCGGGCGAGTGCCGGCGCGTCATTCACTCCATCACCAACCATCACGACGTGCTCCTCTTTCCTGAGGAACTTCCCGACCTCCCTCACCTTGTCCTCGGGAAGGAGCGAGGCGCGGAATTCGTCCACACCAAGCCGGGCTGCCATTGACCTTGCGGCCCGCTCATTGTCCCCCGTGAGCATAACGACCTTAAGTCCCCTCTCCTTCAGCCGCTCCACGGCCTTCCTTGCACCCCTCCTCGGGGAGTCCTCCAGCGCTATGATGCCCATGACCTCCTTCGAGTTGCCCACCAGCACGACCGTCTTTCCCTGACCCTCCAGCTTCTCCACCTCCTCGGGGACATCCTTGAAAAGCGAGGGCTTTCCAACGGTGAACATCCTGCCCCTTCACGCGACCCTTCACGCCCTTGCCCGTTATGGAGCGGAACGCGCTGACGCTGTATGTGC
>WAMX01000111.1 GCA_015522095.1 Nanobdellati archaeon
AAGCTCCAGCCACTCCTCGCTCCGGGCAAGCACGAAATCCTTTGGCTGGAGCACAAAGTCCCTGGCAAGGGTCCTTTCCCCCACAACCTGCAGGTTCTCCGGGTCAATGAAGGTGACCTCGTCACCCCTGAGGGAAAGGAACTCCCCGTCGAGGGTGAGGTCGTAGCTCGTCCCGGACAGGTTCTTTTCGCGGAAGGGGCGGATGGAAATGCGGCCTGAGAGTGCATCCCTGAGCCCTTTGCCGGAAAGTATCATATAAAGCCGGAACAGGGGGAATTATATTGGTTGTGCTGCCTTCCCAATCGCAAGAGTTAAAAATACCTCACTAAGTAAAGGCTGTGGCACTCCGCAAACGGATAAAACGGCGCAATTTCACCGACCCGCGCTTAGCGGGGCTTCTGGGCCAGCTCTCGAGGGGGAGCGGGTTCTGGAAGGCCGTTGCAAAGAAGCTCAGCGCCCCCACGAATTCCAGGGTGGCCGTCAATGTGTCAAAGCTTGAGAGGCTGGGATGGGAGCGGGTCGTGGTGCCGGGAAAGGTTCTGGGCGCGGGGAGGCTGACAAAGAAGGTGGAAGTCGTGGCATACTCATTTTCCCAGAGCGCCGAGCAGAAGATAAAGAAGGCCGGCGGCAGGGCAATACCCATTGAAGAGGAGTTCTCAAAGAATCCCGAAGCCAGGGGGCTCAAGGTGGTTGTATGAAGATCATAGACGCGGACGGGGCGGTTCTTGGCAGGCTCGCGGCAGATGCCGCAAAGAGGCTGCTGAATGGCGAGGAGCTCGTCATAGTCAATGCCGAGAAGGCCATCATAACCGGCAGCAAGAAGATGATATTCGAGAAGTACAGGGAGCGCGTTGACCGCGGTCACAGGTACAAGGGACCCTTCTTCCCTAAGGCGCCGCACATGCTTGTCAAGCGCACAATCCGCGGGATGCTGCCCTGGAAGAGCCCGCGCGGGAGGGAGGCGTTCAAGCGGCTGAAGGTCCACATAAGCGTGCCGGAGGAGCTCGAGGGAAGGGAGTTCGAGAAGGGCCCGCAGCTCAAGGGCGCCCCGAAGTTCATGAGGGTCGAGGAGCTTTCCCGGAAGCTCGGCTGGAACGCGTAGCAATTTTTTTAAATGCCGATTAAAAGCAGAACTGTGGCAGCTTCCAGAAAAATCGTGTTTGAGGTTGGAAAAAGGAAGGTAGCCACAGCTCGCGCTGTTCTGAGGCCCGGAAAGGGCACGGTCCGCATAAATTCAAAGCCCCTCGAACTCTGGGGACCGAGATACCTCGTCTACCGCATAAAGGAGCCCCTCGAGCTCGTAGAGGAGCTTGCGGGCAAGGTGGACATTGAGGTCACCGTCCGCTCCGGAGGGATGAGCTCCCAGGCGGATGCCGCCCGGACGGCAATCGGCAGGGCTCTTGCAAGGTACGGGGGCGAGAAGATAAAGAACCTCCTTCTCGGGTATGACCGCACCCTCCTCGTGCCGGATATGCGCCAGAACGAGCCCTGGAAGGCCGGGCGCAGCAAGCCGCGCGCAAGCGCTCAGAAGAGCAAGAGGTAGTTGAAGGTCCTTATTTTCAGGGAGTCGAGCTCCCGCCTGAATATTCTTGCGAACTCCTCGCCGGTCTTCCCCGTTGCAGACCATTCACTGTAAAGCCTCCTGACCTGGGGCTTCGAGCGGTAGTGGTATTCAGAAGCGCGCGGGGCGCCATTCAGGACATTAACAAGAATTTCAGAGCCCGTGGGCCGGTATGCCATAACTTCCTCGTAGGTTCTCTGGCCCGTGTAGATGTCAAGGAAGGTTGTCAGATGCTCGAGGAGGCCGTCCTCCGCAAGCTTCGCCTTTACACGGCCCTGAAGCCCAGCAGGTGCCCCTGCAAGGGGGCGCAGTGATGCACGGTGAGTTGCCTCATGGAGGAAGATGTGGTAAAGCGCTTCACCGCCCGCGGGGGCGCTGGTGTTGGCGAACTTCAGCACAATGGCGTCCTTCAGGAGGGAGTAGTATGCAGAGGTAAATCTGGGGAAGTACGTGTTCACTCCTGCCTCAATCCGGACAGGACCATTCAGGACCTCAATTCTCGCGCCCCTCGCCGCCTCGTAGATGCCCAGCCTCTCGAGGAACTCCCTGTCTTCATCCACCCTCTCAAGGAGATATGTAACAACTTCAGAGTTATCCTTCACGGAATCCACAAAGGAACATATTTAAATTTTTAACAGTGAGGAGAGCATGGAGTGCGTTTTTTGCAGAATAGCCGCGGGTGAGATGGGTGCCAGGAAGGTTTACGAGAACGAGGGGGCGGTGGCGTTTCTGGACATCAGCCCGCTGAGTGCAGGGCACACGCTCGTCATACCGAAGAAGCATTTTATGAAGGCTCACGAGATGGACGGGGAGAGCTGGAAGGCAGTGGCGGATGCGCTGGGGAAGGTGTCGAAGAAGCTCGTGGAAAGGCTGGGCGTCGAGGACTACAACATACTCCAGAACAACGGGCGGCTCGCCCGTCAGGCAGTCATGCACGTGCACTTCCACGTCATACCCAAGACCGCCACCACCGGCCTGGAGTTTGTGTGGAAGTCAACGGAGCAGGACCTCGAAGAGGTGTTCAGCAGGCTGAAGGGATAAGTTTATTAACCGTGCCCGGAGGGAGTGGCATGATGATCCCCATAAGGTGCTTCAGCTGCGGCTTCCCCGTCAGCGCGTTCTATGAGGACTACAAGCAGGCGGTGGCAAAGGGGAAGAAGCCGGGAAAGGTTCTGGACGAGCTGAAAATAGGCAGGTACTGCTGCAGGAGGATGTTCCTCGGGCAGGTCGATGTCATCGACGAGATAGCTCCCTTCAAGAAATAGCCCGGACATCAAGGTATCCCACGACCCTGTGTGTTTCCAGGTCGCGCTCGAGCTCCCGCAGGTCGTCCTCCCTGTATGTGTTCACAAGGACGATGAAGTCATTCTCGGGATGGAAGGCCCGGACCCTCCCGCCAAGCATATTCGCGTACATTGCTATCCCCTCAAAGAGCTCCGAGAGCCTGGCTTCCTTCGGGCCGAGGTGGGTAATCGTGCGGAATGCGCCCCCGACGGCAGGGGAAGGCGTGTTGTAAAGGACTGCGGAGTAGCCGCCCTCGAAGAACACGACGGTCTGCCAGAAGAGCCGGGCGTCCAGCTTCCCCTTGCCCTCCACCGCGACGAGCTTCCCGCCCATTCCAACCGTCAGGTCCGCGAGGTTTGGGGCGTATCCGGGGTCAAGCTCGTAGCCATCAAAGAGCCGGGCGACATATCCGCGCGAGGGATAGAGGGGATCCTCAGAATTCCCGCATATCGTGTTCTCCGCATCGGCGGGGAACTTCAGGGCGATGATGGGACCGTCGTGCTCCACGGAGCCGCGCCCGTCCGTCTTCCCCACAATCTTTCCAACAAG
>WAMX01000112.1 GCA_015522095.1 Nanobdellati archaeon
GATGGGAGGGATGCTCGGCGTGCAGCAAGGACTGCGGGGCGTGTGCAGGTGGCGGCTCGGGCGGGGGATTCGGAGGCTCGTTTGCAGCAAGATCTGTAAAGGGAGAGATGGAAAGCGCCAATGAAACGACCAATAAGGAAGACGTGCGATTAGAAAATGAAAAATTGAATGAATCCCTAAAGGAAGAATTGCCGGGCAATTCCACGCAGGATGATGGAGTTGTGGAGGTAAGGGGTGGCTCGCTCACGCTGGAAAGGCCCGCGAAGGTCCGCATACCTGAGGGGCTCGCGCTCCGAAAGGATGGGAAGCTCTACTACGGCGAGCTCGAGCTGGAGAACGGGAGCTATGAGGTCGTGAACCTGAGCGAGCTGGGCAAGGCCGAGGAGGGCCGCAGGCCTGTGTGGCTCGGGCTGGGGTTCGTGGCGGTGCTCGTGCTGGTGGGACTCTTCCTCTTCCCGCGATAGCGGCACGCTACTGCCAACCCTTTTTAAGGACCCTGCCTTAGGTTGCCATGCCTGAGGGAATAGAAGACCTGCCCGGGGTGGGACCCAAGACAGCTGAGAAGCTCCGGGAGGTTGGCTTTGATGATTTTATGAGCATCGCCGTGGCGTCGCCCGTGGAGCTTTCAGCCGCTGCCGAGCTCAGTGAGCTCACAGCCGCCAAGATTATCCAGGCGGCACGGGAGAAGCTGGAAATGGGTTTCGAGACTGCGGAAGCCCTGCTCGAGAAGAGAAAGGACATAGGGTATATATCCACGGGCTCGAGCAACCTTGACAAGCTGCTCGGGGGGAGGGGGGTCCAGACGCAGGCGATCACGGAGGCGCACGGCCCCTTTGGCTCGGGGAAAAGCCAGCTCGGGTTCACCCTGAGCGTCAATGTGCAGCTGCCTGAGGATGCTGAAACGCCGGGGCTGAATGGAAAGGTTGCCTTTATTGACACGGAAAACACCTTCCGCCCGGAAAGGGTGGCGCAGATAGCCAAGATAAGGGGGCTTGACCCGAAAGAGGTTCTCCAGAATGTGTTCGTGGCGCGGGCGTTCAACAGCGACCATCAGATGCTGCTGGCCGAGAAGGTTTCAGACCTGCTGAGGGACGGAGAAGATATAAGGCTCATTGTTGTGGACAGCCTGACCAGCCACTTCCGGGCGGAGTATGTTGGCAGGGGAACGCTCGCGGGGAGGCAGCAGAAGCTGAACAAGCACCTTCACCTGCTCCAGAAGATGGCGGACCAGTACAACCTGGCCGTGTATGTTACAAATCAGGTCATGGCGAGACCGGATGCGTTCTTCGGGCCGGCCATGCAGGCCGTTGGGGGAAACGTGCTGGCGCATGCCTCCACATACCGGCTGTTCTTCCGCAAGAGCAAGGGGAACAAGCGCATTGCAAGGCTGATAGATTCGCCCGACCTGCCCGAGGCAGAGACTGTGTTCGCCCTGACTGAGAGGGGAATTGATGATGGTTAGAGCTTAACTGAGAAGAGCCATCGGGAAGGGGCCACCTTTCTGTGTACAAACCTTCCTCCAAAGAGCTTTTCGAATAGTTTGAAGGCCTTATTGCTGTGGAGTTCGCCTATGATCTCGGAAACCTTGTCTGAGGAATGAAAGTGTTTGAAGATTTCGTACTCCGCACCTTCGACATCCACTTTTATAAGGTCTGTATGAGGGAAAAGATTATCTTCAAGAGTTTCACAATCCACAAAATAGTCCCCTGCGGCGGATATTCTGGACCACATGTAATCATCCACGAATCTGACACGGCCCCTCTTCCCGCAAATGGCCACATTCTTAAGCACCACCTTTATCTTTTTTGAATGAATAATTCGAGAGTTGAGCTTAACATTGGTCTTTAGAAGTTTGAAGTTCCGTTTACTTGGCTCACAACAAATGACTTTAGCGCCACGGGCAAGGAAATCATTATACAGCAGCCATAAAAGGAAATAGCCAACATTTGCACCCACATCCAGAACAGTTTTCAAAGACCTCCTCTCAGCACCAATGGCGTACTCGTTGTCAAGGAAAATTTCCTTAAGAACCCTCAAATTCCTTACAGTTACCGCAATGCGAAGGGAACCCAGTTTTTCAAGTACAATCCTGTCCTGCAAATGACTGAATCGTTTTCTCAATGGAGGTAGGAAGTATGTGGACCTGTAAAAAAGCCACACAAAAAAGAGTTTAAACATTCTGAATTTCACAAGGAATTTTAGTTCCTGCATTTGGTGGCGAACCTCTTCAAAATAAGACATGACAAGTAAAGGGAAATGTGTTTAAAAAAAGAGTTTCTCCTCCTTCAGCCTCCTGAGGGCCTGCTCGGTGAAAAGGGTCAGCCTGCCGGGGTGCGCTCCGGGAGCGAGCTGGGCGGCGTTCAGGTAGTTCACCACAACCACGTCCACGCCGGGGATGTTGGAGGCGGCCTTTGTGAGGGGGCAGAGCCCGCTCACAACTATGAGTGGGCCCTTGGCGCGCTTGTACTTCCTGCCGCGGGACTTGCCGCGTCCGGCGCGGACCTTCTTGCGGGCGGCGCGCTCAAGCTCGTCGCCGAGTCCGAGCTTCTCAAGGGCAGCAAGGAGCTCCTTTGTCCTTGATATTGACTCGAACTCGCTGGAGAGGATGATAGGGTAGGTGGAAGGGAGCTTGTGGCCACGCTCGAGGACAAGCTCGGGGTTCACGGTTGCCGCGAGCGCGGAGCGTATCGCGAGGCGGCGTTCCTTGTTGTTGAGCCGGACGGTCCAGACCTTCTCGGCCTTTGGGGGATGGGCCCTCGGTCCACCCACGGCCTGGGGGACATTGACAACGCGGCCGATGCGGCGGCCGCCCCTGACCATGAGGCGGGGAAGGCGCGCAAGGCTCCAGTTGTAGCTGCGACCGTAGCCGCGCCGTATGCCGCGGAAAACTGCAGAGCTCGTGCGGCCCGCCATGGGCTTTGCGCCGTATGGCTGCGTGCTGTTCCTCCATATTGCGCGGACAGCCCGGCGTATCAGGTCAACCCTGAGTGGAGTTGAGAACTGAGAAGGAAGGGCAAGCTCGCCTGCAGCATCGCCGGTCGGTTTGAATATCTTCGCCTTCATTTCTTACCACCTTTTCCAAAGACAAGCTCGACAAGCTCATCGTGATACTTGCGCGGCCTGTGGGGCTTGCGTATGACAACGGGCCGCTTCGGGGGCCCCTGAATGCTTCCGAGCAGGACCACGTAGTCAGAGCGGATGAGGCCATACCTGTGCCAGCCGCTCTTGGGATTGAGGTCACCGCTGCCAAGCTTGAGTATCTGCTTGTTGTATTCGGTGCGGGCATGGTAGCCAACCTGCCCCGCCATGGGAGCCTGCCAGGGGGTGCGCTTGGGTGTCCAGGGTCCGAGCGAGCCGGGCTTGCGGCGGGACTTCTCCGTCTTGTGGCTCAGTATCGCAACACCCCAGCGCTTCACGGGACCCTGCAGGCCCCTTCCCTTTGTGACTGCAGTAACATCAACAAAGCTGTTGGGCTGGAAGAACTGCTCGAACCTGACGTCTTTGTCCATATTCTCCCGGGCGAAGCCCAGCAGATCATCGAGCGAGCCACCAAATCCGAGCTCAACAGTGGCGGGATGCTTCATTGGAAGGCCCGCAAGTCCGGGCTGGACTTCGAAGATGGGGCGGGCGAAATCCGCCTGAACTTCCTGGGAGAGATTGGCCGTCTCAGTAATGACGCGGGAACCGTAGAGGGTCCTGCGATAGAAGCGAAGGGCAACAAGCTTGAGGGGGGGAACTTCCACCACGGTGGCGGCCCTGACAACCTTTTTGCCCGAGAAGGGTGAAGCGGGGTTGGTGGGGGATACCACGGCGGCAAGTGAGCCGACCTTGAAGCCCACAAACCCGAGGAGACCCTTACCAGAGGGCCAGCTCCTCACCCGCGGGAAAAGGGAGCGAGCCCTCTTCCTGGGACTGAACTGGAGTGAACCTCTCCGGGGGCGTCCTTCTTTGACCATTTCTATCACGCGGAAGACTGTTGCGCATTTAAATGCTTTGCACTTATTATTGCGTGCGCTGGGTTAAGCTCCTGTTAGGGCTTTTAATAATTTACGGGGCGTATGCATACAGGCAATACCTCATAGAAGGGTTGATATACAGCCTGAATCTGAAATATTATTTAGTTTTGGTGGGTATTGTGGCAGCACTGAGGCTTTTGGTGGCATCCGAGGCTAATAAAATAATTTTGGAGAATTTGGGCGTGGAAACTGGCAGGAAACTTATGGTGAAGTACCAGCTTGTGGGGATGGCGTCGGCGTTTTCAATGATAAAATTCAGCAACAGCTTCGGCATTTACTACCTGAAGAGGAAGGGGTATCTGCTGTCGCAGCTCGTGGTGGCATATCTCGTCAAACTCATAGGCGATTTGACCTCCTTCGGGATTGCGGCATCGCTCGTGCTCGGGAAGCACCATTACAGTGGATTCGTGGCGCTTGTGATGGTGATGGTGGGGTCGTATGTGCTGACAAGGAAGCAGGACCTGCTGCCGGACAGATGGGTGTTCCACAGAATCAAAGACTATGCGGACCTGCTCAGGAGGGTCGATGCGGCGCTGATGGGGAAGGTTGTGGGGTTGAACTTCGTGGTCTATGGGCTGGACATCCTGATGTGGTGGATTCTGCTGGGGCTGGGGTGGGAAAGCCTGATTGTGATTGAGGTGCTGGGGCTCCTGCTCGTCAATGGCTCACCAACTCCAGGGGGGCTGGGAGTTTATGAGGTCGCGCTGCCCGCATACCTCGCAAAGCTCGGGCTCGGGGTGGAGGTGGCGGTGGGGAGCGTGCTCGTCTTCAGGTTCTTCAACCTGTGGCTGCCCGCGCTGGTGGGGGCGGCCGTCATACATCGCGAGCTTTGAGGCGGTAGTAAATGTGGCGCGAGGACTCTCCCCATGAGAAGCTCCCCTTGGATTTCCGGACATCAGCAACCTCGAAGAGACCCTCCTTGACGCCGCGCTCAAGGTGGTAGTAAACCAGCCGGAGGGAGATGGCACCGTACTTCTCCCTGTACTTCTTGTAAAGCTCGTAGCCATAGGCGGGGCCCTCCGAGAGGAGCTCGGCAAGGCGGGCGCGGATGGAACTCCGCACAACCCGGGGCTTGCGGGGCATCTCCTCGACAGGTACATCCACTATTGAGAACTTCGGGAGGCCAAGGGCGACACGGCGAATGTTGAAAGCCTCCACCTGTTTGTGGTGCGCCCTGAAGGCAAACACCACAAGGAGCTCGGGATCGGAGAATGAGCTCTCATCAAGGATCAGGACGGGGACCCGGGGGTTGAGCTGTCGGGCCTTTTCCATCAACCGGTCAACAGGGCCGTGGGGGAAGATGGCGAATTTCACCTTTTTAAGAAAGGAGGATGTTTATTAAGTTTTCAATATGGAAAGAACACACCCCTTCGCTGCGAGTGGAACCCC
>WAMX01000113.1 GCA_015522095.1 Nanobdellati archaeon
CAAGCTTGAGTCCCGCACGCTCAAAGCGGGCTATGACCTCGCCGACGAGCCCGCGCATAGCACCATCTGGCTTCACCATGACAAAAGTCCTTTCCACTGCCATACAATGCTGCAATGGGGTTGTTTAAAAAATTCGTGATGCCCTTCTTTATGTGTGGTTTGAGGAGCGGTACGGGGAAGTCTATGGCGACCTGTTTGACCGGTTCAGGGCAATCCGCCCCAGGCCCGCCCTCCGGGTCCGCTTCCCCGAAGTGGCAGGCAGGCTGAGGGAGAGGGGCGTGAGGCTTGAGCCCGTTCCGTGGTACGGGCGGGGGTTCTTCTTTGAGGGAGATGTTTCGCGCGAGCTTGCCCGTGGAGAGGTGTACCTGCAGGATGCCGCCTCAATGCTTCCTCCCGTGCTCCTTGAGCCGGAAGGCGAGGTCCTTGACATGGCCGCTGCGCCCGGCTCAAAGGCAACGCAGCTCCTTGAGATGGGTGCCCGGGTGGTGGCAAACGAGCCTGATGCGCTGCGCAGGAGGGTGCTGGAGAGGAACCTTGTGAGATATGACGGCTGGGAGATTGCGGGGATGAGGGGGGAGGAGCTCTGGAAACTCGGCAGGAGATTCAACAGGGTGCTGCTTGATGCCCCCTGCACAAACACGGGCACGATGTCCCGCAGGGCAGTGGAGATGTTCACTCCCGCGCGGCTGCGCAGGATGGTGCGGCTGCAGAAGGCGCTGATACGGGCCGCCCTGCGCGTGCTCGAGCCGGGCGGGCTCCTCATTTACTCCACCTGCTCCATCGATCCGCAGGAGAATGACGGTGTTGTGCGCGCGGCGGTCAGGAGGGGGATGGTGCCCGAGTTTCCCCTTGAAGGGCTCAGGCGCACGGAATTCGGGTATCAGCTCCTGCCTCACGACTTCGGCACGGAGGGTTTCTATGCGGCAAGGCTACGGCAACCTTTATAACCCCTCCCTGCAGGTAGCAATACGAAAAAGGTGAAAGAAATGAACATTGCGGAACTTACGCCCCGCTCGAGAGGAGTGGAGCTGAAGGTAAAAATTGTGGAAAAGAGAGACGAGAGAGAGGTAACTGCCAAGGCGACAGGGAGGCAGCACAGGGTTGCAGAGTTTCTGGTGGCTGACCCGTCAGGGTCCGTGCTGCTGACGCTCTGGGACGACAGCATTGACAGCGTTGAGCCGGGCAAGAGCTACCTGTTGAAGAACGGTTATGTTAGCACATTCAGGAACTCAATGCGCTTGAACACTGGCAGGTATGGCTCGCTGGAGCCCATAGACGAGGATGTTGAGGCAAACACCGAAAACAACGTTTCCGAGAAATTTGTTGATTCCCCGGGCCGCTTCTAAGCGCCCTTTATTTTATTATTTTTGATCTTCCCGGCGGGAGCGCCCTCTGCACTTCTTCTGGCTCCGCGTCCAGTCTCTTTGCGACTTCCCTGATTATCTCGCCGGGCTTCCTGTCGCCCGGCTCTATGAGCACAGATTTCTCTGCCCACGCCTCTATTGCTGCGGGAGGCCCGCACGTCACCCTGCCCTCGCGCACGCCCACCGCTGCCCTGAGCTCTGCCCTTCCCCAGTCCTTCTTCCCGTACACCATGAACGCACCCTTCCCGATGTACTCTCCGCTGGGCGCCTGCTTGGTGAACCGCTCGCGCGGGGCGTAGAACACGTCCACGGCACCATAGCCCGCGCTCCACGCCTTGGAGAATATCCCCGCGGCCTGCACTACTTCGCGCACGCTTTCCTCATCCGCCCCGCCCTTCAGCACGAAAAATGGCGCACCCTTTATGTCCGCGTGGAAGCACAGCTCTTCCGGCCCGGCGTGCTTCTTCATGAGAACCTCGTTGCTGGTGGCGTCCCGCCCGCCAATGACAAGCTTCCCCGTGCTTGAAAAGAACCAGCGGAACTTCTCATACCATTCGCGCTCCTTTTTGATTTTCATAACCTCCTTCACACGGACTTCCCTTTCCCCCATCCTCTCGAGCTTTTTCTCAAGCTCCCTGAGGACCTCCCTTGCCTTCTCAGCCTTCTGCTCGAGTTTCTTCGCGCGCTCAAAAAGCTCGCTTGCATTGCGCGCCGCGCTCCTGTCCGTGTCCAGCTCCACCTCCACATTGTTTTTATAAGAACCCTTTTAAATAGCTGGTTTTTTTCAGTATGTGGGTTATGACCCCCTGAGGTTTACTCGTCCGCTGCCGGAGCTAATTCTCTCTGGCGAAAAATACACCACCTGGCGCCTCTCCCACCGGAATATTGCTGAGGGCGAGCGCGTGATTCTTTACTACAATGAGCTCGTGCCATTTGCAGAGGCAGTTGTGAAGAAAGTGGAATACAAGACGCTCCAGCAGCTCTGGGATGAAGGGTTCTCCGGCCACGAGAGTTTCAAATCGTTTGGTGAGCTTCTTGAAGTTTACAGCAACTACTACGGGAGAGAAGTGTCCTTTGACGATGTTGCAGAGGTCATACACTTAGAACTCGTTTATTTTGAGGAGGACAGGGATTTTCTGGACCTTTTCAAGATGCTATACCAAAATTTAAATAATTCCGCTCCTTAGCTGAGCATGGCAGAGGTTTTTTCAACAGCCCCTTTCAAGAAGCTCCTCAAGGAGAACGGGCTGAGGGTGAGTGACGACGCGGCCGAGGCCCTTGCCGAGCTCACGGAAGGCGTGGGCTTCGTGGTTCTGGAGGAGGCAATGGCCGCTGCTGCGGAGAACAAGCGCAAGACGGTGCGCAAGGAAGACATTGAAGAAGCAGAGAGGAAGCTATGGTAGGTCTCCTTCCCGCGTTTCTGGTCTTCTACGGGTTTTTCGTGGTCTTTTACTCGTCCGCTGTTGACTTTCTCACCACTTACCTTCCCGAGCGGCTTGTGAAGTCAGCAATACCCTTCTCTGCTGCGGGCTGGCTGGTTGTGAGCCTGCTCAGCCGCTCTGCCCGGCCCGTCGTGGACTCCCTGCTCTGGGCGGCGGCCTCCTTTGCACTCGGCTACGTCCTCTACCGGCTGCGGCTCTGGGCGAGCGGCGATATGTGGCTGCTCTCCGCGGCTTCTGCATCCCTCTCCCCGGCATTCCCCAATTTCTGGCTCTTCTTCCCCTACATGCTCATCTGGGCGGGCATCCTCGGCACCTTTTACTACTGCTTCTTCTTTGTGAAGCACAGGCTCTACGAGAAGCACCTGCCAGTTGCCCTCACCTTCCTCGCCATACTCGGATATTCCCTTCTCTCGCCCCTTGAGCGCTTCCCGTGGGCGATTTCTGCGCTCATTTTCTTCGTGCTCTTCACAAGGAAGGATGTTGAGGCACTCTTCATCCGCGAAAAGCCCGTCAGGGAGCTTGAGGAGGATGACTGGGTGCTTGATGACCTGAAACTTGGAGACAGGGTAATAAAGGCGCCGGCCGTCCTGACAAAGAAGGAAGAAGCCCTCGCGCGCCGCCTCGGCAGGGGAAAGGTGCGCGTCAAGGGGGGCGTGCCCATGACTCCCGCATTCTCCCTGGCGCTGGCGAGCCTCCTGTTCACCCTCTGACCTTTCCAAGGACCGTGTTCAGGGTGTCAATGGCGAATATCGCCGTCACCAGCACAATGTACCCGACAAAGGGCCGGAGGTTTCCAGTCAGCTTGTAATAAATCCCGAGAAGGAGGGCAATTGTGAGGTTTATGAACGCCTTGTCCTTCTCAAACCACTTCATCTGTTCACCTCTATGGACTCCCCCTCCTTCAGCACAACGACCCTGTCGCTCCGCTTTGCCATCTCGTAGGGGTCGGCCTGTATCTGCTCAAATGTGCTGAAGTGCATGGGTATCACTATCCGCGGTGCCATCTCTTCCGCGAGCTTCAGCGCCTCTTCCATGTCCATCGTGAAGTGCCCGCCTATTGGGAGCAGTGCGACATCCGTGTTGATTTTTCCCAGCTCCGCGTTGTAGTATGTGTCCCCCGCGTGGTAAACCCGCACCCCGTCGAAATCAAGCAGGTATCCCACGGGAAACTCGGACTGGTGGTGGAACGCGGGCATCACCTTGAGAGTGAAGTTTGGATAATCAAGCTTGTTGCCCGGGCGTACCTTGATGATCTTGAAGCCCAGCTTCCTCTCGACAGGTGGCGGGCCTATGACCTTCGAGCCGAGCTTCTCCGCGAACATGCGCACCACCTGCTCGTCACAGTGATCAAAATGCTCGTGGGTTATCAACACGAACTGCGGTTTCAGCGTCCTGAAGTCAAATTTCGCGGGCTCCCTGCGGCGCTGGTCCGGAGTGAAATAGGGGTCCACCACAATCTCCGTGCCCCTGTAAAACAGGCGGAAGCCTGCATGACCGAGATACTGTATCTCCATAACAATACTGCAGGTGGCGAGTATTTAGCCATTACTGAGATACCACGCCATTGTTGGAACGAGCAGGGAGCCCATGAGGTGGACGCGCTCGAAGCCGAGGTAATACGGGGCAAGCCCCAGAAGGAACGACGGGACTGCGAGGGGCAGCGCATCCCGATATGCCGCGACCATCACGATGATGATGGCTGCAAAGGAGAGCCGCCTCACATCGGGTATGCGGTTTATGGCAGCAGCAACATACCTCGCCAGAAGGAGCGTTGTGGCGTATGCCGCCACCGCCTGAACCATGAAATCGGGAGGGGCGGCCCGTATCGCCTCAACGGTTGCCATCCTTCCCTTGCCGAAGCGCGCATAGGACTCGAAGGAGAAGAGGAAGGATGAGGATGCCATGGCCCCGGCAGCCGCCAGGCCGCGCGCGGCCCCGAAGAACGAGACCAGGACCACATACGCCTGTGCAGGCGTTATTGCGGGGAAAAGTGATATGAGCAGCCCGCCCATGGTCCCCGCAAATGCTTCGGGAAAGCTCATCACCACCCGCGGCCGCCCGACCCTCTGCTTCGGAATGGGCGCGGCGGAATACAGCCCTGCCAGCCCGAACATCGAGGCGAAGTGCACCCCCAGCGGGTCCTCCCACTTCCCGAGTATGAAGGCCCCGTATGCCCCCGAGAGCAGGAAGAAGAGCAGCGCGAGCGGCCTGTTCTTTGACCTGCCGAGGAGGAGGGCAGCGGTGAGGATGAGGAAGGGAAGGGTTGCGGCACGCAGTGCCCCTGCAGGGACCAGGCCGTAGGCCCACCTCGTCACCGCGTATATTGCCGTGCCCAGGAGTGCGCCCCCTGAAAATTCCTCAATTGCCCTCTGCAGCTCCCCCCGCTTTGCCGCTTCCTGGCCCGGCAGCAGGAGCGCGGAGAGCTCGGGAGAAGGTATGAGCAGTGTGGCGGGGATTATTGAGGAGAAAATGGACGCGAAAACGACTTCAAACAGCCACTCCTTCCCAAAGGGTATTAGGAGATTCGGGTGGAATCCGGGGAGGGCTCCAAGGAGCACGCCTGCCAGTGAGCCAATCAACCTAAGAGCTGGAGCAGGAACAGCGCACCCGAAATGACAAGTATCAGCGCAACAACGTGCCCCGGCTCAAGCTTGTATGCCGAAAGGGCCTCGTCGTACCTGAGAAGCCCCCCGTAGCTCGCGGGAAGTGAAACCTTGTCCTTTGCCACGGTCCAAAAAGACGCAAGCGTATTTAATACTTGCAGTTTGTGCGGGATATGAAGGTTTATGTTGCGGCAAGGTTCGGCAGGAAGGAAGAGGTCCGCAGGATATACGACCTGCTGAAGGAGAAGGGGCACGAGATAACCGCAGACTGGACCGTCCACAGGCCCATAAAGCCATACGGCGAAAACCCGCGGATGTCGGGTGCATATGCTGAAGAGGATGTAAGGGGAGTCCTTGATGCGGACGTTTTCCTGATGATTGGTGATGGCGGCGGCACTGGCCTGCACGTGGAGCTCGGGGCCGCCATTGCATCCTACCTCCTGCGGGGCAGGCCAAAAATCTATGTGGCTGGAGAGGGCTCGATGTTCTACTTCCACCCCGCAGTGAACAGGGTGCGGACTGTGGATGAGCTACTCAAATCTATTTAATCGCCCCGCTGTCCCCCTGAGGTGGATGCAGAGGACATTGTCGCATACTACCGCCGGGAGGATGTGTCGGGGGCAATGGCGGATTTTGCCCGGAACAGGGAGTTTGTTGGCAGGTTCAGGGATGGCGGCTATTCCCGGCGGCCCGATACGGTCTTTTACCCGGGGGACATTGTCCGCATGGCCGCAAGCGGCATTGTGAGCTTCCACGCGAGCGTTGAGAGGTGGGACAACCCGACCCAGCTGGAGGGTGCCCGGCGGATGGGATGGGATTTTCTCATTGACCTTGATTCAGAGAAGCTTGAGTGGAGCCGCAAGGTTGCGGGCGTGGTGGTTGAGCTCCTGCACGCCCACGGCGTGGAGTCCGTGTATATGAAGTTCTCGGGCAGGGCGGGCTTCCACATCCTTGTTCCCTGGGAATCCTTCCGCCCGGAGCTTGCTGACAGGTTTCCCGAGGTTCCGCGGGCAATAGGCGCTTACCTGCAGGACCAGATTACGGGGCTCAGGGATGAGCTCTCAAAGGACGAGAGGACCCGCGTCCATATTGACAGCATTGCCATCTCGTCCCGCCATCTCATACGCGCTCCCTACTCGCTGAACGAGAAGAGCTGGCTCGTCAGCATCCCGGTTGAGGATCCGTGGTTCTCGCTGGAAGATGCGGAGCCGGATGCCGTGAGGGCAAGGCCCTGGAAGGTTTCAGGGAAGGAGGGGGAAGCGCTCACCCTCGTTGAGCTTGCCGTGGACTTCATCCGGAAGAAGGAGCCCCGCGTTGAGGCGCCCCGCCGGGAGGAGCTGAAGGGCAAGGTCCCCGAGGAGTTCTTTGCACCGTGCATAAAGAAGCTGCTTGAGGGCGTGTCTGACGGGCGCAAGCGGGGCGAGTTCATACTGCGTGCCTACCTCTCCAACCTCGGCTGGGGGTGGGATGAGATTGAGCGGCTGCTTCTCGAGTGGAACAAGCGAAACAAGCCGCCCCTGCGCGAGGGGTATCTCAAGAGCCAGCTCAGGTGGCACATGCGCCAGCGCACCAAGCTCCTGCCTCCCAACCACGACAGGGACGGCTTCTACAGGGATATGGGCATCTACACGCCGGAGTGCGCGGGCTTCAAGAACCCCCTTGCATACACCCTCCGCCGCTACAGGAGCTACCGCCGTTCCACCAGGGAGGAGAGGAAGCCGGAGAAGAAATGAAGGGGCTACAATATTTAAATTGCCCCGCCTCCTTCAGGTGTGATGAGTTTTGAGACGATTCGCGAGGCCCAGCGAAAGGAACGCTCCAACCCACATCTTCAGCCGCTCCCCGATGGATTCTGGAAGGAGGTTGCCGCGTACTTCTCTGAAAAGATGCAGAAGTACAAGGAGCTGCGGGAGGGCTCGAGCCGGCTGACCGACAAGGTGCTTGCCAAGTTTGAGAGGGAGCTCCGCAATGCCGCCCGCATACTTGTCGAGCTTTACACCTTCCGCGAGCGGAAAATTGCCCTCCTTGCGTGGTCCGAGGTCGCGACCGATGAGGCGACAGACACGCGTGCCCTCACTCCAGAGGAGAAGGAGCTGTTCCAGAAGCTCGTGAATGTCCTCAAGGGCACGAGGACAACCGTCATTGATCGGGTGCTTGCGGGCGAGGAGACCGAGCCAAAGGAGATGGAAGGGGAGAAGGCACCGGGAATGGTGGAGGTTGAGATAACGGAGGATGTGCGCGCTTTTATGGGCACAGACCTCAACCTGTATGGCCCCTATTCTGCAGGGGACACGGTGAAGCTCCCCGAGAAGTATGCGAAGCTCCTCATTGAAAAGGGCAAGGCCAAGGAGAAAACTTAAAAAGCTTTAAA
>WAMX01000114.1 GCA_015522095.1 Nanobdellati archaeon
CGCTTCCGCCATCAGGGAGGGCACCCTGAGCCGCCGCCAGGCGCTGGAGCGCCTCATTGACGGGCTCTCCGAGCTCCCCCTCTGCCACGAGGCATCGCAGGACTACATCCCCCTGCTGCGCAGGCTTGCTGACGAGGACTCTCCCGCATTCTTCCCCCTCTACTGGGCCGTGCGCAATTTCCGCGAGGACTGCCCCTTCAATTACAGCGGGTTCTACCTCTCAGACATAAGGGACGGGGTCGTTTACCTTTCAAACGGGAGCGACGAGCTCCCCGTCGCCGTGCTGCTCGAGGAGGAGGGGGGAAGGGCGGTGGAGCTCATTCCCCAGAGGGAGCTTAACTTCAGCGGGCTGCTCCCCCTGAAGGGCAGGGCGGTCGAGTTCAGGGACTTCTCAATCTACAACGGCACCGTCCCGCGTGAATCCCCCCGGCGGCTGGGAAGCAATTACCTCTTTATTCTCCCGCTGGTTGCGGTATTGCTGCTGATGAGGTGGAGGGATGAAAAGGGTTCTTAGCCTGCTCCTGCTCCTTGCTCCCGCCCTTTCAGGGAACCTTACCTTTGCCGAATTCTCCTCCCAGTTCAGCTCCGCGGACACCCTCGCGCGCCAGCTCTTCATTGACGAGCAGCTTGCCCGCCAGTACTTCTCGGTATGGTCCGGCTACCCCGAGCTTCCGGATTCCTCCCTTCCCGTGCTTGAGGAGATGCGGCTTGCCCGCTCCCGGATGATCATCGAGATTGACAGGGCAAGGCGGCTCCAGCCGCGCGGCATCCTCTCCCGCCTCCTTGACAGGGCGCAGAGCTTCCTGGGGATGAGCAGATACCTCTCCGCGCTTGAGGATGCGGTGGATGCACAGGAGAGGCTCCTTGAGCTGCACAATGAGTTTATGCTGACCAATCTCAGCGCGCTCCTCGAGGATGCAAGGGACTCGCAGGGTCTCGATTACTTCCGCGGAAAGTTTGAGTCCCGCCTCAGCCTCTTCGAGCTTGAGTCCCCTCCTGCCGGCGCTCCCATCTACCTCCCCCTGAAATATGTTGCGGAGTGCGACTATGCCTCGCTGCTCTCGGTTCAGGGGACACTCCCCTTTGACCCGGAGAGCTGCGGGCTGAGGCGGTTCTACTCACGCGACGGGGTTTTGAAGTTCCTTGAGGGCGTGAGGGGGGAAAGCCTTTCCCGCAGGCTTGAGTGGGTAACGGCATTTGAGGAATTTCAGGAGAAGGCCAGGATGCTGGTCGATATGAAGGAACGCCAGGCCTCCGATGCCATGGACTGGCTGCGGGCGGAGCAGCTCCGCCGGGAGGAGCTTGAGGCCGCCCTTTCCTCTCCCTCCGTGAAGGAAGCGCTTTCAAAGATGAGCCCGGGCAGCAGGCTCACCTCCCTTTCCCGCGCCCCTCCAAACTCCTCTTCCCTCCAGCAGCTCTACACTCACGCGCTCTCCCTGGAGCGGCTGGGGGACCGCGCGGAGGCCCTCGACAGCTTCCTCCGCGGATATGAGTACTTCCGCCGCAGGTATTACGAGCAGGTTGCATCCATAAAGGGCAAGCTGGAGGCCATGGAGGCGTTCTGCGAGGAGCGCGGGACTGACTGCGACTTTTCATACCTCGAGCTCCCGGAGCGGCTCGAAAGGACCTCGCAGGTGTTTCTTCTTCTCTGGGCGGAGCTGAGGGGCTCCGAGGGTGACAGGGAGGCCGCCCTTTCCTACGCCCTTGAGGAGCTCCGCTCCCTCCTTGCCAGGCTCGAACCTTTCCTCCCGAGCAGGGACGTGCTGAAATTCAGCGCGGAGATTGACCGGCTCGAGCTCTCGCCTGACGAGGACGGGCTGAGGAAATTGCAGGACGAGCTTGTCACGACCTTTCTTGAGAAAAACATGGATCGGGCGCGCTCCCTCAAAGCAGACCTCCTGACCTACTCGTCCCTCCTTGCCGGGAAGGGGGAAAATGTGACCGTGGCGGACCTTCCCCTCCACTACAATTCACCCCTCAGCAACTTCATATACTACCTCGAGGGAGAGGAGCTCCTCACCCGGTGGAAGGAGCTTTATGGGAGCATGATGGCGGAGTACAGCGCCGAGCTCCCCTACAATCTCAGCTGCGCACCCTCCGTGCCCGTGACGGGCGAGCCCTTCGAGGTGAAGTGCGCGCTCGCCGTCCACAACGGGTGGGGGACCACCCTTGAGAGGGCGAATGTCCAGTTTGCCCTCCCCTATCCTGCAAAGCGTCTGAGCTCCGGAAACTTCATGGGTAACCTGCCCTTCCTCGACTCGGTCAGCTTCTCCGGCGGCACCGTCCGCCTCAATCTCCACAACGTCCCCGGGCTACTGACCTTCCGCTTCTCCTACAGTTCATCCCTGCCGCCCGTCCCGGCATCCTGCTCATACCTCAACGACTCCACATATTCGTGCCTCTTCAGCCCGGCCTGCACATTTGAGCGCGTGCGCGTGCCGCTCCCCCACCCGTTCAGCGGCAGGCGCATGAACGCCACGGCGCCCTACGAATTTGACGGGCGCCGCATCCTTGTGGAGGTGCCCTGCCGCGACTATCGCGTGAATTTCACGGGCACGCCATACGAGCTGGTCCCGGCAGAGGGGGGCACGCTCGTCAGGAACCTCATCAACAAGACGGTCTGGGTTCACGAGGTGACGCCGGACGTGGAGGTTGGCGTGAGCCTCGCCCCCGGAGAGGAGCGGCTGCTGCCCCTTGCCCTTCCGCCAAGGGATGCGCCGCCGGAAACACCATCCGGCAACGCTTCCGCACCCCCCCTGCCTCTCTCGGGAGAGCGCTTCCAGGACTTCCTGACCTTCCTCGCCAGCGGGCCCCCCACCTTCGGGTGCGTGGAGAAGAATGTGTATGAGGCCGTCAGGGAGATGCAGAGCGCACCGAGGCTCAGGTGCTTTAACCTCCGCAGGGATGAGATGCAGCGCCTGTATGAGAGCGGCAGGACTGAGGAGGCGTTCAGGCTCTATCTCAACACGACCGGCGACCCGCGCTACCAGGCGTTCCGGCGGATTTCCGCATCATACCGGTCGAAGGCAGAAGAGCTCCTGTCCCGCCGGTCCGGGGGGCTTTTCTCCAGACCCTACTGGAAGAAGGCCGAGCTGGCCTACGAGCGCGGCGACTACATTGCCTCCATCTACTACTCCCTTTATGCCATAAAGAAGTCCCCCATTTCCCTTGGCTTTGACTGGCGCCTCCTCCTCGCGCTGGCGCTCATAGCCTACGGCATATACTCTTCCCGCACAGGCAGGGAAGAAGAGCTTATTTAGTCAGTGTCGATGAGGTCTCATCACCCAGAGCCCGAAGGTGTCAGACGACCCTCTTCTCATCCCGAGTAAATACCCATCACGACGAGGGCTATAAATGCTATGGCTGTCGCAGCAAGCTCGGGGCTTGTGATGCTCTCGTGCACTTCCTTGCCCTCCACGCTCTCCCGCAGGTGGAGCAGCAGCCCGAGCATGCTCAGCGGAACGGACCACACTATTATCCCGCCCCTGCCCGCCGCATACAGCGAATAAAGCGAGAGTGTCATTGCCCCTGCTATCGCAATTCCCATCTCCACTATCTTTCCGTAGCTCTCAAGGCTCTCCTTGTGGTCCCTGCTCGCCAGGGCAAGCTCGCTGAGCCTCTTGCAGAATGCCAGGTAAACTGCCAGCGCAAGCACTGTCAGGTAGAACCACGAGGTTATCTGGATTCCAATGGCCACGCAGCCCGCCACGGCCCTCAGGAGGAACCCGGCGGCAATCGTGAAGGCATCCACAATCGCGAGCCTCTTCAGGTAGAACGTGTACGCCATCATCAGCGCAAAATAGGCGAGCACGAACACGGCTGTGCCCGAGGCGAGCCCGAACGCCACCGCTGCCAGGAAGAGCAGCCCGCTGAAGGAGAGCGCCTCTCTCCTTCCAATTCGCCCGCTTGCAATGGGCCTTGACCTCTTCTTCGGGTGCTTCCTGTCCCTCTCCACATCCTTAATGTCGTTGATCACGTAGACGGAGCTTGCTATGAGCCCGAATGCGAGGAATGCAAAGAACAGCCTCAGCGGCTCGCTGGAAAGCTCGCCGGCGAAAAGCGGCCCGGAAAAGACGATTGCGGCCTTGTACCACTGCTTTATGCGCATCTCCTTCAGATATTCAATCACAGAGAAAAAGAAAAGGGGGAATTAAAAGGGTTTAGAAGTCCATTCCTCCGCTCCCTTCACCCATGTCGTTGTTGCCCTTGTCAAGCTTGCTCGCCGCAATCACATCGTCAATCTTCAGCACCATTATGGCCGCTTCACTTGCACTCTTGATTGCCTGCTTCTTGACGCCTGCGGGCTCTATCACGCCGAGCTCGAACATGTCCCTGACATCTCCGCTGTTCACATCGACGCCGTGGCTCTTCTTCCCTGCGCCGTGCTCGCTCTTGACCTTGACGAGGAGGTCAATGGCAGAGAGCCCTGCGTTCTCGGCGAGGCTGCGCGGGATTATGTCCAGCGCCCTGGCAAATGCCTCGAATGCCAGCTGTTCCCTGCCACCTATCTTCTGGGCTTCCGCGAGTATCGCCTGACCGACCTCTATCTCGGTCGCACCGCCGCCGGGCACTATCTTCC
>WAMX01000115.1 GCA_015522095.1 Nanobdellati archaeon
ACAAGAACGTGTACATCGAAGTCGTGCCCGAGCTGCTTACCCTCGATGGCGTGCTGAAGAGGCTCGGGCTCAGCCGGCGCGAGCTTATATGCCTCAGCCTCCTTGTCGGGACGGATTTCAACCCCGGCGGCATAAAGGGCATAGGGCCAAAGAAAGCTCTTGAGCTTGTGAAGGAAAAGGGCTGCGCGGCCCTCGACTCCGTGGAGTGGGACGGAGACTGGCCCGATCCCGATACGCTCATAAGCTTTTTTGAGAAGCCACCCGTGACCGACGACTATTCCCTGCGCTGGGAGTTTCCCGACACGGACAGGGTGCTTGACCTGCTGGTCGGGGAGCACGATTTCTCGGAGGAGCGGGTGCTGAAGGCCATCAACAGCTTCCGGCAGGGGCTGAAGAAGGGCAAGCAGATGCAGCTTGAAGAGTGGTTCAAATAAGGTATAGCGCGCTGAGCGAGAGGGGGATTACCAGGTTGTCATCTATAGGCGCGAACAGCTCGGCAAGCAGGTATATCGCGGCGGGTATTGCGGCCGGCTGGTAGAAGTGCTGTATTACCGCCCAGGCGGCGATGAATCCCGCGAGCGTCCCCTCCACGCTTTTCTTTTTGTAGAGGGGGGTGTACCCGAAGAACTTCCCGACAAGCGTGGAGAGGCCATCACCGATGGCGAGCACGAGCAGTATCCACGGCTGGCCGATGTAAATGGGCACGAGGGAGCCAAGGAGGTAGTAAAATGTCCCCCTGAGCGGCCACTCCTTCTCCCGCCGCGTCTCCTCCACGATGTCCTTTATGACGGGTGGCTTCACGAAGCGGAAGAGCAGTATCCCCGCGATGCCCGCCACAAACACCCCCAGGGCGACCCACCTGTCAAGGAGGAACGGCGGCACTGCAAGGCCGAGCCCCCCGAGCGCGTGGATTACCTTTCGCTTGACCTCCCCCTTGTGGATTATGATTTTCCGCCGCCTCATCCTGTGCCAGCTCCCAAGCCCATAGCCGAGGAGCAGCCCCGACACGGCCGCGATGGGACCGTCCCTCACAATTATCATCAGGTATGCGAGGGTTACCCACCATACTGCGGGGTTGAACACCGATAGCGAGGACAGGAAGGTCATCCCAAGGGAGGGCGGCGCACTTGTTATGGACAGGTTGTCCGAAACGAGTATCTTCAGCAGGGCGGCAATGAATATTGAAAGGAAGGATGCATAAAGGACTTCAAACCGCTTTTTGCGGGAGTAGTATGCGGAGCTGATGGCAAAGACTGCAAAGAAAAGCAGCTCTTTAATCACTCCAATCCTTCAGGAGGCGGTTTTTAACTATTTGTACCTGAAAGCATTCTGGAATGCACGGCTGTGGAGCTCGTGCGCCAAACTGTACGGGACCCCCTTTGAAAGGGTATCGAAGAAATTGTTTTCCCCTCCCATCCCTTCTGCGGGGCGGTACATCTCATTGCACAGCCTGAAGACTTCCTGCAAAAACCATTCCGTGCCCCTGTTGGGTGTGTTCATGATGCTGCGCTGGAAGGAGTCCCTTGCGCTTTTAGCGCTCTCCAGAGCGGTGTATTCGAAAAGCGGATTGAAAAAATATGCGGGTTCGTGCCGGTCGCCCAGTGTGAACTTTGCCTTCACTTTCCTGAAGTATTCTCCAACTCTCACATACCTGTTACCACTTTATGGTTTATATACCTTACCCTTCCAGCCACCTGCGGACCGATCCGGATGGGCGGCCCTGCTTCTCATACACCTCGAGCTCCCCATCGTCCGCAAGCAGCTCCCACAGAAGCCTTGCCGGGTAGAGTGCCTCCTCCATATACAGCCCCTCCTCGGTGCTGTGGCCCGCCGCATTCCCGACCCGTATCACATCATCAACGAGCCTTGCGGGGCGCGGGAGGTGGTGTGCCATTCCCGTCCCGAGGATGGCCACATTCTCGAACTTGTGCCACGTGCTTTTCATTTTCCCCCCCACAATGGCCTCACTGCCCGCCGGAAGCACCCACATTGAGGGGTAGAGCTCCATTGTGTCGCCGTTGCAGGGTATGCGTGCCGCCCTGTAAAGGGGAATTTCCCTCCCCCCTCCAAACTCAAGTATAACCTGCCCGTCAATCCGCACCTGCCGCCCGTTCCACTCCACCGCCGGGGGCGAGAGCCTGAAGCTCGAGCCCGCCAGGATCTCGCAGCCATACTCAGCCGCCTTCCTGAGGTGGTACTCGTAGAATGCCCGCGTGTCGAGCACCGCGCCCCTGAATGCGCGCTCCCTCAGCTCGAAGTCTTCATTGAACTCCGCCATCCGCGAGAGCTTCCCGAGCACAAAATCGTGCAGGGAAAACTCCTCCACGGTCTCCCAGGAAACGGGCTCCGGCATGAGGGACCGCTCCTTCCCGAACAGCCCCACTGAGAACCCCTCGGCGGCCAGCCGCGAGGCGAGATACGCACTCACCCCGCTGAGACCAAATATTGCAAAATCCACATATTCGGTAGCAACTGCAAAATAAAAAAGTTAGGAGTCAGCCCCTGTAAGCGAGCTTGACATCTTCCTTTGTTACCGTCCGCCTGCCGGCGTGCTTGGCGAGCTGGACAGAGCGAGCAGCAAGGTCAGCCGCAATCTCCTCAAGCACTTCGCGGAGGGCTTCAGCCGCATCTTCGGAAACCCTGAAGCCGCCTGCGTTCTTTATTATTCTCTTCATAGGCGCTACTGGAAGTTCTGCCAATTATATCACCCCTGAATGAAGAAGCTCAGCCGTTTTTAAGCTTTTTTAACGGATTGTCGGAAGGAAATTGAGGTATTCCTGCAGGTTTTTCAGCACGGCCTCCCCATCCTGGCGGACGGCATCAAGGTGCACGAGGCGGCGCTTCCTGTAGAAATAGTTCTCCCTTATGGGAAAGAACTGCCGGAGCAGCAGGCTGTCTGTCCACTTGTTCACGTAATCCGTGTGAACCGCCCCGTTCATCCAGATTATTGACTTGCCCTTGGGTATCTGCGGCGGGTTCTCCCCCGTGGCCCCCGGCTTGGGCACCATGGACCATATGAACTTCCAGTGAACATCCAGCACGGAGAGCGTGTACTTCTTCTCAATTTCCTTTGTGCACACCCATATGCCCACCGCCGCATTCGCGCCCGATGAGAGGAACGCCTGTGCATACCTCCATTCAAATACTGCATACCCCCTGTCTGTGAGGGCGTTCCACAACGCCTTGTATAGCTCGTTGGGAAAGTAACCTTCCTGTTCAAATCGGAGGTCTCGAAAAG
>WAMX01000116.1 GCA_015522095.1 Nanobdellati archaeon
CTCTCAAATGAGAAGGCAATAACGCTGAATATTGCGCGCACCGGGGGAAGCTCTGTCGTGAACGCCGCCCCCGGAATCAGCGTATGGGAGGGGCTGGCAATTCTCGCCATAGGGGGTGCCCTCGCGTGGGGGATGAGGAAATTGTGAAAGAGGTCAGGAAAATCCTGACGGCGCATTTTGAGGGCAGGAAGCACGTGCCGGATGTGAAAGGAAAGAGGGGCGTGTTTGTGACGCTCAAGAGGAAGGGAAGGCTGAGGGGGTGCATAGGGGTCATTCAGCCCGTGGACCTGAAAGAGTGGCTGGTGGAGGCCGCCCTCGGGGCAATAAGGGACCCGAGGTTCCCGCCCGTGCAGAGGGAGGAGGTTCCGGAGCTGGAAGTTGAGGTCACGCTGCTCGGGGAGCCAGAGCCGCTGGGCTCGCCGGAGGAGATTGAGATAGGGAAGCACGGGCTGATTGTGGAGTATGGCCCCTACAGGGGATTGCTCCTGCCGCAGGTTGCCGTCGAGTATGGCTGGGGTCCCGAGGAGTTCCTGGACCACACCTGCATCAAGGCGGGGCTCCCCCCGGGATGCTGGACGAGCGACCGGGTAAAGGTTTATAAGTTTGAAGGGGTCGTTATTGGAGATTCCAAAGGGGATTGAGATGTTCTGTGAGATATGTGGGGAAAGGAAGGCAGTGGAAACAATAGGGATGGAGGGCATGGAGCTGAGGGTTTGCCCCGCCTGCACAAGGTTCGGCACGCCCGTTGCCGAGCAGAAGGCACCGGTGAGGAAGGACCCCGTGGAGTTCCACGAGCCGGATATCCTGCCCGACTACGCCGAGCGGATAAGGGATGCCCTGAGGAAGAGGGGGCTCAGCGTGAGGGTGCTGGCGGAGAAGCTGTCAGAGAGGGCAAGCACCCTTGAGAAGGTCGAAAAGGGCAAGATGCTGCCGGACAGGAAGCTGGCAAAGAAGCTTGAGAAGTTCCTGGGAATCGTCATAACAGGCTCTGTTGAGGCTCCGGGGCGCCTCCATAGGGGGCTGCCGGAGGCAACCCTTGGGGATATTGCGGAAGTGAGGGTAAAGAAGTGAGGCTTCCGAGGCTCCTCTCAAAATCGCCCTTCACGCTCTCAGCCTTTTCTTTGGTCGGCTCCCAGACGCCGGACCAGTAGTCTATGACGAACTTGGATGCCACGAGGACTATGGCGGCTATAACGAGCCACTCAATGGCGTTCAGCCCCTTCACTCAGAGAAGAGAGGGGGAAGAATAAAAAATTATAGGTAGTGCAGGGCAAGGAGGTAGGAGGAGAGGGAGAGGGGCACCATGAGGGCGAGGGCCCCATAAAGGTCCGTGCCCGTGAAGGAGAGCCAGAATGCGCCGAGCAGGGACTGGGCGAGCACATAGGGCAGGAATCCCGGAGAAACCAGCCCCATAATCGCAGAGACGATGGCAAGTGACGCTATCAGGCTGTAGCGCTGCTCGGACAGGGCAGCGGCTGCCTCAAGCTGTGCCTCCTCCTGGCGGGTTATCTGCTCAATTGCCTTCAGGACCAGCGAGGAGCCGGCCTCAAGCGAGGTGAGTATGGCAAGGCGGGCAAGCCTGCTCCTCCACCCAAACTCGGGAAGGTGGAGCTTTCCGGTTCGGGAATATGTGGCGGCCGCGCGGTGGAAGCCGGCTGACTCCATCTCGGCCACAACCCTCCTCTCGGTCAGCCGCCCGTATGAACTGAGGGCAAAAAGAAGGTCGATGTAGCGCCTGTCGCCTTCCTCCTTCAGTCTGGAGCGCCTGTAGCGGGAGAATCCGACCACGGCGAGGGCTGCCAGGGAAAGTGGCACCATCAGCTGGGGAAAGAGCAACCCGGCTGCGAGGAGGGTCAGGCCAAGAGCTTCCATAGCATCACCAGGGCGGAGCTGCCCACCAGGGAAAGGTAGATGGGCGCCTTCACGGGCAGGGAGAGCGAGAATCCGGAGGCCATGGCGGGTAAAAGGGCTGCAAAGGCCATATAGGCGACGGAGAAGAGCTGCATGCGCGCAGAGCGCTCCTTCATCCGCGCCAGCTCCTCTGCAGCCAGCCTGTCCGCGTAGAGCTCAAGGAGCTCAAGTCCCCTTCCGGTGCGGTGGATTACAAGCAGCCTCCTGGCAAGCTCATTGAGCTCGTCAAACTGGAAGCTAAGTGCGGACTCGAGGGGCCTGCCCTTCCGGTAAGCGCCGCACGCCTCCTTCATCAGCGCCGAAACCTCTCCAAACTCAAGGGACGAGAGTGCCTCGGGAACGGGGCGGCTCTCAAGGAGCCAGCGCAGGGCGCCGGTGTAGAGGGGGAGCTCGCTTCGAATGCGGGAATGCCTCCCCCGGGCAAGCCACCAGGCATATGTGCGGGGAGCAAAGAGGAGGAGCAGGAAAAGCAGGAGCGCGAGGAGGGGATTGAAGAGCAGGAGGACGGGGAGAAGGAGGAGGGGGCGGAACCTCTTCTCAAACCCCTCGGGCAGGCCCGCCCTTTCCCTGAGCTCATCTGGCGGCTTAAACACCATACCACCCCTGGATTTCTTCAAAAAACTCCCTGTCGCTCAGCCCCCTGCACTTCTTCAGGAAGCCGGCACGCTCTCTGACACCGGAAGGGCGGGCGGTCACCTCAACGACCCTCCTCTCAAGCTTCCCGCCTCGCTGGGTTCTCCTGCAGACCACAATGGCGGTGATTGCACGGAGGTCGTATTCCGGAAAGCCCTGGCTTGTGAGCCTCCGGCGGGCAAGCTCCGCGGACTCCGCGTGGTATGTGAAATATGTTCCGAGGGCGTGGCCGGCAAGGCAGGACTCGCGCAGGGCGGCGACCTCGCCATCGGTCCGGACTTCGCCAATGACAACCCTGTCCGGTCGAAGGCGCAGCGAGTCAAAGATGGCATCCCTCATGCTGATTCCAAGCTCGGAGCTTGACACAAGGGAGAGCACCTGCTCCTGAAGGGGGCGGATTTCGGGAATCTCCTCGACAAGGACGACCCTCTCGCGGCGGGGAACGAACCTGAGCAGGGCATTCAGCAGGGTTGTCTTTCCGGAGCCGGTATTCCCCACAATTCCCACATTGGCACCCTCCTCAATGAGCTTCCACAGGGCGGCCGCCTCCGTGTAGGAGAGCATCCCCCTCTCAGCAAGCTCGACAATGGTGAAGGGCTCGGAGGAGTACTTCCTGATGGAGAGGGCGTGGCCCCGGGAGTACGGGGGAACCACCACGGACACCCTGTCGCCGCTGTCGAGCACGCCTGATTCCCGCGGGTTCGTGCGGTTCACCCTCCGCCCGAGGGAGGAGAGCATGCGGTTTGCAAGCTCCATAAAATAGCCCTCGGAGGTTATGGAGAGGTTCGTGCGGAGCATTCCCTTCCGGCGGTCATAGACGAAGATGGGCTCTTCGAGCCCGTTGACCATTATCTCCTCAAGGTCAAGCTGCAGGAGGGCTTCAATGGGACCGAGCCTCCCGTCCACAAGGAGGGGTGCCCAGAACCTCACGGACTCCTCGGAGAACTCGAGCTTCCTGCGGGCCGCAGAGAGCAGCCTGTCCAGCACATTTCCCTTCTTCCCGTAGAGCTCGATGAACCTCTCAAGCACCCTGGCATCGCCCTCTGAAATGGGGGGAAAATTGAGCTCCGCCCTTCCCCTGCAGGTAAAGCCAAGCACGGAGAGAGGAGAGGCGGACATTTATTAACCTATCAAGCTGCAGGGCTCAACCCGTCCGGAAAGCTCCGTGAACGGGGCGAAGGCAGCGCCGAACGGCCGCTCAGGGGTGATGGGCCTGCCCTTTACCCTGCACGGCCTGCGCCCGGCAGGGACCTCAACATCAAGCACGGAATCGTGCCCGACCACGGAGTGCTCAATGAGCCCGGACACCCTTGCTCCCTCCCCTATGAGCGAGCCAACAACCTTTCCCGAGACCACAGCACCGGCCTCCACGGAGCTGCCGGCAACCGTGCCCTCAACGACGGCCCCGCGC
>WAMX01000117.1 GCA_015522095.1 Nanobdellati archaeon
ACGTGATAGGCCCGAGGAGGACCTTCCTCACGGCAATCGGCAACCCGAACCTTGTGCCCATTGACCTCAACACGGAATTCCTGACGAGCATGAGCGAGGACGCGTGGATAGCGCTCAGCAGGTCCGATGCCCTCGTCGTGGGGAACGGCATTACCCGGCGCGAGGAGGTCGGCGACACGCTGGAGGAAATACTCAGCAACTACTCCAAGCCCGTCGTTGTGGATGCGGACGCGCTCTACTTCTTCAGCGACATAAACATAAAGAGCGAGCAGGTCGTGATAACGCCGCACATCTCCGAATTCAGGGTTGTGACGGGCGAATCGCCCCGCTCTCTGGACGAGCGGATAGCGGCGTGCTCGGAGTTCTCGGACGAGACGGGCATAGTCGTGCTGCTGAAGGGCGCGGTGGACATCATTGCCGGCGAGGGAATGCTCATGCTGAACAAGACGGGCTCCCCTTACATGACCAAGGGAGGGACGGGGGACTCGCTTGCAGGGGTGGTGGGCGCGCTGCTGGCGAGGGGAGTGGAGCCATTCAGGGCGGCGGCCTGCGGCGCCTACCTGAACGGGCTTGCAGGAGAAATAGCGGGCAGTGAGGGGCTGCTCGCCACGGAGCTCATTGATGCCCTGCCTCTGGCAATTGAAGAATCTCTCGAAGGGAGTGAATCTCCCGGCCGAGTATGAGGGCGCGAATTCCCGCAGCTTCTGCCATCTTCCGGTCATAGTCCGTGTCGCCAACAAGCAGCGCCTCCCCCGGAAACCGGGAAACCAGCCGCTCGACCATCTCCGGATCGGGCTTGCCCTTCCGGACATCATCGGCAGTGACAACAGCATCAAACTCCCAGTCAAACCGCCGGAGCATTGCCCGGGTCATCGTGCGGTTGCTGGATGTTGCAAGCGCGACCCTGTGCCCGCGGCTGCGCAGTTCGGAGAGGACCTCCGTCGCGCCTTCCATTTCCCTTATCTCGTCAAGCCTCGCAAGGAAGAGCTCGGTCTTGCGCGCATAAACTCCCTCCGGGTCGCGGGCCCCGAGGAGCCGGCATATCTCCACGCCGGACATCCCGATGTAGGACTTCACGCGCTCCCGGGAAACCTCCCTCCCCTCAAGCTCGCGGAACGCCTGGACGAAGGTGTCGGCGTGAAGCTCCGTTGTGTCCACAAGCGTCCCATCAAGGTCAAAAATGAACAGCACGGGAAGAAAAGCGAAGATTTTTTATATGCTTGATGGAACTTTCCCCTGTGGAGAAGAGATGCATAACATGCAGCACGGAAATTTCCATCTCGCCGGGCTCTGTAATTTTCAAGTGCCCGAAGTGCGGGGAAGAAGTGGTAAGGTGCGGGACCTGCCGCTCGACCGGCAAGCTGTGGGTATGCAAATGTGGATTTGAGGGACCTTGAATGGGAACAGTTGTGGCCAGGATAAGGGTAATGCCTGAGGAAGGCAGGCTGGAGGAGCTCAAGAAGAGCCTTGACTTTGCGGAAGTCATTGAGGAAAAGCCCATAGCCTTCGGGCTCGTGGCGCTCGAGATACTCGTCCGGGTTCCCGATTCGGAAGGGGGACTGGACTCCATAGAGGAGAAGCTCCAGGCAAACAGGAATGCGTCCAGCTACGAGGTTCTGGAGATAGGCAGGATATAAATATCCCCGGCGGGAGGGTTATGGATGATAATAAAGGAGTTCAAGAAACTGGAATCCGCCCCGACGGTCATCCTCGGGTTTCCCGGCGCGGGGATGGCAGGCTCCATCGCAACGGAGTTCATAGTCCACAAGCTCGGTTTTGAGGAGATCGGGCACATACGCAGCGAGAAGATGCCCGCGGTGACGATAATAAGGAAGAGCCGGCCGCAGTCGCCCATAAGGATATACCACAGGGACGGGATGGTCGTGCTCGTGTCGGATGTTATGGTGCCGGACGAGCTGGCCCACGAGTTTGCCGCGGAGATTGTGAAGTGGGTGAAGTCCAAGAAGGCGAAGGAAGTCGTCGTCATTGGCGGAAGCCAGAAAAAGGAGGGCGAAAAGCTCTACATTGTCAGCTGGAAGGACCGCTACCTTGACGAGGATTACGACAAGATGAAGCTCGGCTTCGTGGTGGGCATTTACGGGCCGCTGATGATGGAGCTTATGGAGCAGGGGATACCGGGCTATGCGCTGCTCGCCGAAGCCGGCCCCGGGCCGGACCCGAAGGCGGCGGCAAAGATAGTCCGCAGCATCGCCAGGAAGTACGGGCTCAAGCTGGACCCCGCCCCCCTTGAGAAGGAGCCGCAGAAGAAAGTTTCAGGGGCCAAGAAGTGGGACCCGTACCCGAGCATTTATGGCTAATCCCCGACGGGGTAAAGGTACTGAATCTGCCGGACACTGTCAAGGTTCCCCAGCGCCACAAGCCTGTCCACCCTGTCAACCACGACCACCTTGCCGGGCGCCACCCGCTCCCCGTTTATGCCCGCGCACGGCTCGCAGAACACGACAGCGGCAACCTCCGTGCTGGGAGGGAGTCTCAGAAGCCTGCCGTCCACCTTCTCCACCCTGACGAGCCCGAACCCCGCAATTGCAATCCCGAGGAGGACCAGCAGGGCGGGGTAAAGAAGGCGGGAGTTCACACGAACGGCACGGTAGGGCTGCTTGGGTGAATAGGGCGCGTAGTTGGCAGGGTATGGGTAGTATCCGCGCGGAGCGGCATAGTACTGCTGCTGATAAGGGGCGGCCATTACAGTTTCACCTCATACAGGTCCTTATAAATAGGACCCCGCGGGGTTAATATGCTTTCCTTTAATTTTATTGTAGAAACAGGCTGGCTGCCGAACCTCCACTCCCTGGCAAGTAGCGGGCGCAGGTCGCACGGGCCCTTTATCCGCGCAATGGTCGCGTGGGGGGTGAACCGCCCGTCAAAGGCGCGCCCGAGCTCCTCAAGCCGCCCGGATGACACGCCAACCCACAGGACCCGCGGCCGTTCGGGGCGGGGGAAGGCGCCCAGCCCGCGAAGCTCCACGCTGAACCCCCCTGAGCCCTCAAAGCGGTCCATCTCGGCCTCCGCGGCGGCGGTGCTCGAAATCTCCCCCAGAAACTTCAGCGTTATGTGAAAGTTCTCCGGCTCCACTAGCTTTGCCCGGCACCCCAGCTTTTCCTGAAGCTCCCTGACCCCGGGCGGCATCTCGAGATCAATGGCAATAAATGCCCTCACACCCTGAAAAGGGCAGGGTATTTATTTGACTTGTCCTATGATTTGCATGCTTGGAGTGGTTAAGATTGGCAGCTCCCTCTTCAATGACCCCACAAGGAAGGAGCTTGATGCCCTCAGGAAGTTCATATCCAGCTTCAATGGAAACCTTGCATTTGTGACGGGTGCGGGGACGAAGTACAAGGAAGCGCTCGAAAACTACAGGGGCTTCGGCTTCCCCGAGGGATTTCTGGACCAGCTCGGAATTGAGCTCACGCATGTCAATGCGATGGCACTTGCAAGGGCAATAGGGGGGACCTACTGCAGGACCTTCCGCGATGTGGATGCAGGCAGGCTCAGGAAGCCGGTCACGGGCGGGCAGGTCCCAGGGCAGAGCACGGATGCCGTGGCGGCGGAGCTTGCGGACTTCCTCGGCGCAGATGTCCTCATATTCGTGAAGGATGTGGGAGGGATATACACGCAGGACCCCAAGGAAGAGCCGGGCGCAAGGAAGCTCCAGAAGCTGAGCTTTGATGAGCTGAGGGAGTTTGCGCGCAGCGACACCCGGGCAGGCAGCTACGGGGTTCTGGACAGCCAGGCAATCCACATAATGGCGCGCTCGAAGATAAAGAGTTATGTCACGGGCGTGGGGCTCGACCTCTCAGATGCCACCGTAATCGCAAACGATTAAAATCGCCGGGAGAGGTGGGAGCATGAAGAAAAAGCATCAGGGGCTCTTCCTGGGAGGAATTCTCATACTGTCAAGCATTGCGTTCGCATTCCTTTCTGCGACCCAGTTCTCCCCGGAGAACCAGCAGGAGCAGACGGGTCCGCAGCTGGAGTATCTCGGTCAGTGGAAGGGCATGGCGCTCTACGGGCAGAGGACGGGTGCCAACACCACGATATACTACCTCCAGCTCTACCCGAATTACCGCATAATGCTCAGGGCGGACCCGCGCGCTTCAGACTCCATAGAGGGCCCGCCAAGCAGCGAGGTGTATTCGCGCATCTACGACTCCTCAACAGTATATGTGGTCTTTGACCCGAATGCCTCAAGGGAGGTGGGGCTGGCGTACACGGAGCTCGCACGCTTCCTCACGAACAAGCCATTTGAGCTGAAGTTCGCCACCACCGAGCCCTACACGGACGAGTTCAACCGCAGCTTCCCCGTCAAGAACCCCCACAACACAACCGAAAGCGAGACCGTGATATACCTCCGGCTTGCCAATCAGACGGACATTGAGATGGAAGGGAACACCATAGTTGTGGACGGGCGGGACAGGTGGGACCTCGTCAATGCGGCCGGAAGGCTCGAGCTAATACTGATAAGGTTGATATGATGGACTGGATAATCGGGGCAATACTCAAGATAGGGCCCGCATACCTGGGCAATATGGCGCCCGCCCTCCTGTCGCGGGTGAACATCCTCGGACTCCGGAGGCCCATAGACGGGGGGCGCATGTGGGGCGATGGCAGGCGCATGCT